>JAQBOT010000330.1 GCA_028287885.1 Pedobacter sp. | reverse complement strand
GACACTTCTATAATCAAGAACGCTCTGCTGGTCCTCACAGAAGCATCTATTATCGTGATATCTTCTCCATTCCCTGCCTCTATAGAATTCTCAAACAAGTTGTTGAAGATCTTCAACATTTGTTCCTTGTCACCCATGATGGGTACTTCGCCCACCACCTCATTGTGAATACGGATCTCTGTATTCCCTGAAGCGCCGTTAACCCTACGGCTTTCTTCCAATATTGGAATAACGTCTAATTTCTCCAACTTCGTATCCGGCATCTTTGCAAAGCTGGAAAACTCAGATGCAATGGTGGCCAAACTGTCAATCTGTTCAATAAACGACTTACTAAAACGTGCAAACTTCTTGTCGAAGTTTGGATCATCCTCTTTCCATGACTTCTCGAGCAGCTGTACGCCAAGTTTTAAAGGCGTCAATGGGTTTTTGATCTCGTGTGCAATTTGCTTGGCCATCTCTCTCCAGGCATGTTCACGTTCTGACCTTGCAAGTTTCCTCGCACTGTCTTCAAGCGCGGCAATCATCTTATTGTATTCCTTAATCAAAGAACCAATTTCATCATGCCTGGGCCATACAATTGGTTTATTAATCTGTCCAAGCTTGGTTTTTCTGATACTCTCCTGGATAAAAGTCAAGGGACCTGTAATCTGGTTTGCCAGAAATACAGCCAGGATACCAATGGCTACAAAAACCAGTGCATAGATATTAATAAGCGTGTTTACAAATAGCCCAATTTTAGACTCGTAGTCTGATTCATTTCCATAATAAGGCAGTCCGATATATGCTATCGTATGATTCTCTGCGTTACGGATTGGTGCATAGGCAGAAGAGTAGGTAAATTCACCAATTTTTTCTGATGGATTCAAATATTCAGAACGCTGAAGGTTACTCAGGTAGATATATGCCTTTGATCCCATTTTACGACCGATGATCCCATAATCAAATATTTTAGGCAGGGAAGAGTAGATCAGGTTACCCTTTACATCATACAAGTTCAAATAGGAAGCATTGATGTCGGCAAATTGATCAAAGGCAGCGATGGACTCGTCAGAAACCTGTGGGATCCCATTCTCAACAACTTGCTTTTCGTAGGAGACCTGAACCTTCCGAATCTTCTCTTTCATAAACTCATCCTGCTGCTTGCGGTATTCAGAGCTTATGTAAAAATAAGTGGTCCAGCCTACAATCACTAGCGTAGCTACAACCGATAGAATGATCGATAGCTGAATCCTTGTTTTATACAAGATCTTATTCGCGTTAATCATCAAAGAGCGGTTTATATTAAACCAGCCACTCCAGCTTCCATCAATATTCTTTACTATCCAAATTAAGACATAGAGTGCAATTGAAAAGATGATGAATACAAGAAAAAAGAACGATAAGGTAGCCAGACGCAAAACCGGACTAACGTTTTCTTTGCTTATAATGATGAGTTTGTTACTATTTGGTTTATACACCAGGTGATTGAAGCCTTGCCGATCATTAATGTAGCTTGGATTCTTAAGTCCTCTGAAATCTATTCCTGACAACTTATACGTGAACGACCCGGATTGCTTTACCAGTTTCTCTCTATTGTAAAAGGCAAAAGAATAGTTGCTGTAATCTTTTTCGCTATCGGCTTTACCGCCAATCAACAATTCGGGGAGCTTACTATTGTAATTGTACTGTCTTGATTTCAGCTCAATAATCAATGTGCCAGTAAGCTTTTCTTGCTTAAAGATTGGAATAATTGCAAAGTAGTTCTGGTAGTCGAAAGTATCGTTGATACGATAAAAGTAAGTAGATATCTTAACCGAACCTGCCTTAACCAGGTTTCTATAATAGTTTAGCTTGCTGCCAGGTAGCTCCTGCTGCAGCTCCTGGTTGCTATAATCAAAGATATTATAGTCAAATTGAGTTGATAGTCCGTCGAAAAACCTGTTCCTTATGTAATTGTCCAGGGTAACTTGTTGCCTATAGAAACCAGAATTGAAATAATTACTGATGAAGTTGTCCGAGGAGATTCGTTTCTCCATGCTTTCTATTGCAGAATAAACCTTGGGATCATCTGTCGACTGCAGCTTCTCCGCCATTATCAAGCGTGTCCCCCGCTCCTTATTATCGTTGTACTTGAGGTACTTCACTGCCGAGATAAAGGCCAGGCAAAAAAACATTAAGGCGTATATGTAAACATAGAACTTGTTTTCCTGAGCATAGATGTTCCAGCCAAGTAGAAATATAAATAGCGCATATGCGGTGAAAAACACACTAAATTCCAGATTGAACTTAATAAGGACATAAAGACCCAAAGCAATGAGAAATAGAACGAGCCTTTCGTGATTAGTCACTTTAAGCTGTAAGGTCAGGGTCATCAGGATCGATGCCAGCAAATAGATATTAAACCATACCAGGCATAGAATACTGATGCTGACCCAGCTGATCCAGCCCAGGTTGATGATGTTTGTTATGTTAAAATTTATCTTGGAGTTGTTGATCATTCCAAAGAAGATATGATCAATCAATATAGCCAAGAGCGCAAAAAAGCCAAGAAATACCAGGTGTACGACTATGCCTTGCGCTCTGTGTCTCTTCAGCCAGGTTGGTAGCCGGTATCTATCCTTATGGGTATAAATAAAAAGGATGATCCAGGTTAATGAAATGGCGTTAATTAGAAAGTCGCCCAGGGAAGGAAGAAAGAAGCTTTCTGCATAGACCTTCGGGTCAAACAGTTCGAAGTTAAACTGATGATTAAACCAGCCAAACTCCAGGTCCGTTAACCGGAAAACAATAAAAAACAGGGTAATTAAGCAAGTAGCAAGAAGCAGGTGGCCTTTTTTTACCAGTAACGAACAATAGGCATTGAAGAATAGACAAAGGCTAAATAAGCCAAGAACCCAAAGCCAGATTTCCACTGTAGAAAAAACATTTGATCTGTAATCAGGCAATAGCTTTACCTCAAAGAGCAATCGTCCACTTAAATCCTTAATTGAGTAGGCATCATTATCGCCAAAAGAAGCAAGAGTTAACGAGTTGTTTGAACATAAATGTGGCGATATACGATTCTGTAGGTACTTGTTTTGTATGCTATATTGGGTTTTAACATCAATTAGAAATACAAGGGTATACTTTCCGTAAGTCTTTTTTACCACTTCGTACCAGCCATTGGAGAGCTGAATGAAGGAAGTACCTTCTTTAAGGCTTGCGGAATTTGGAGGAAAAGCTTTATATGAGCTCCAGAAGCGGAGCTCATTGTTATAATAGGTTAGAAGATTAATACCCTGATCTCTGATGAGATTAATAAAATTGAGTGACAATTCATCATTTACATCATATTGCTTTGCGTTGTTAACCTGTACTGGATCTTGAAGAAAGTCATGAACCAGCTTCTCGTGAGCCAAAAGGTTTTCCTGCAGCTTACCAGCCTCATGTCTCAGCAAGTCGGACTTTCTTATAGAATGCTTTAGCGAGATCGCTGTGGCGATGCAGCAAAGCCCCAAAATCAGCAAAAGAAATCTTATTTTCGCCCCTATACTCATGCTGAATGTTATTGTGTTATGATGATTACATCAGGCTTTTCAGGCCAGACTGGCAGAACTGGTTAGCATTGCTCTGTTTACTTTTTTTACAAGACCTTGTAGTACATTTCCCGGGCCAACTTCAATGAATTCCGTTGCTCCGCTCTCAAGCATTTGCTCTATTGTTTGCGTCCAGCGCACGGCACCTGTTAGCTGTGTGATTAGGTTTAATTTAATCTGCTGGGGATCTGTGTTGGGTCTTGGATCAACATTCTGGAAAATCGGACAAACAGGCTTAAGAATGTGGGTGCTTTCAATTGCCTGCTGCAGTTCAACTCTTGCAGGCTCCATTAAAGGTGAATGAAATGCACCACCTACATTTAGCTTCAAGGCACGCTTTGCACCTGCTTCGGTGAGTTTCTGGCATGCAAGATCAATTCCAGAGATTGTGCCCGATATCACAAGCTGTCCGGGGCAGTTGTAATTTGCCGGAACAACTACATCATCAATCTCGGCGCAGATCCTTTCAACAACATCGTCAGCCAGACCTAGAATTGCGGCCATGGTTGAGGGGTGTGCCTCACAGGCTTTCTGCATGGCATTTGCCCTTGCGATTACGAGTCTTAGTCCATCTTCAAAACTAAGTGCTGAGGCCGCAACCAATGCTGAAAATTCACCTAAGGAGTGCCCGGCAACCATATCCGGCTGGAAAGCTGAACCTAATGCTTTTGCCAAAATCACAGAATGCAGGAAAATGGCTGGCTGTGTAACGTTGGTTTGCTTAAGTTCTTCATCTGTACCAGAGAACATAATATCGCTAATCCGGAAACCGATAATTTCATTCGCTTTCTCAAAAAGCTCAGCCGCATGCTGATTGGTGTATAAATCTTTACCCATACCAGAGAACTGCGCACCTTGCCCTGGAAAAATATATGCTTTCATGTATTCGATTTTATGCTAGTGTAAATTTGCCGTTATTAATCTGAGGAATTCAAGACGTGTAGACTCCTGGGAGAACGCCCCGGTAAAGGCGGAAGTGGTGGTTACTGAATTCTGCTTTTGAATTCCACGCATCGACATGCAAAGGTGCTTGCATTCAATTACAACTGCAACTCCCTGAGGATTTAGTGTCTCTTGAATGCAATCCCTAATCTCGTTGGTTAAGCGCTCTTGAACTTGCAGGCGGCGTGCAAAGGCATCTACCACACGCGGAATCTTACTCAAGCCAACAATATGTCCGTTTGGAATGTAAGCAATGTGAGCCTTACCAAAAAATGGCAGCATGTGATGCTCACACATGGAAAAAACTTCAATATCTTTAACGACAACCATCTGGCTATAATCTTCTTTAAACATGGCTGAGCGTAAAATCTCATGTGGCTTGCTATCGTAGCCATGCGTTAAGAACTGTATGGCCTTGGCTGCACGCTCCGGTGTTTTCAGTAGACCTTCCCTTTTGGGATCTTCTCCTATGTTACTAAGTACGTTCCTATAAAGCCTCGCTATTTCACTGATCTTTTCTTCATTATAGCGGTCTATTTTGATATAACCTTCGTGTTCCTCTTCCGTAAACCCGTCTGAATGTATGTCCATATATTTTGATTTAACCGAAGTATTCTACAAAGTTGTTTTCGGTTTCATAAAGTTTAACGCAATGTAATGCAGCATCTGCAGCCTCGATATGAGGTTTTAAGATATCCCAGATTGCTATAACCAGGTTCTCTGTAGATGCAAGCTTTCCCTCCATAAAATCAACATCAAGATTTAAGTTCATGTGGTCGATCTTATCTACAACATAAGTATTTGTTATGTCTTTTAACCATTTTAAATCAACCAAAAATCCTGTTTCCGGGTTCACCTCTCCCTTCACAGTTACGTATAAGTCGTAGTTGTGGCCATGCCAGTTCGGGTTTGAACATTTGCCAAAAACCTCTTTATTTTTTTCCAAAGACCAGTCTGGCCTGGATAATTTATGTGCAGCATTAAAGGATGCTTTGCGGGTTATATAAATCATTTCTTTTGAATTGTTTACAAATATACGTAGAAAGCTTAAAGTAGAAAGCCTTGGCCGTAAAGGATCGGGAATGCTTGTTAAAGTATTTTCTACCTTAGGGTCATGAAAACTCTTGTTGTTGCTGCCACTATTGATGAAGTTCGTGGTATTTACGAGCATTTCAAACTACCGCTTTCGTCCTTCGCTGAGGGTACGGACTTTGACATCCTCATAACCGGGGTGGGCATGACAGCAACGGCATTCGCTTTAGGAAAGACCCTGAGTTCGGCCTACAAGCAGGTTTTGAACTTAGGAATAGCCGGTGCTTTCGACAAGGCCATTCCACTTGGCACTTTGATTTACATCAGCAAAGACGTATTCTCAGAACTCGGTGTAGAAGACAACTTGAACTTCATACCGGTGGAGGAACTTGGCTTCGGAGAGAGCGCTTTCTTTTGTAAAAAGACAAACAACATACATTTGAACCACCTTGTAGAAGGTACCGGCATTACAGTTAACACCGTTCACGGGAATGCAGAAAGCATAGCTAAAGTAATCGCCAGACTAAACCCAACCCTGGAAAGCATGGAAGGTGCAGCAGTATTCTATGCTTGTCGACAAACCGGGCAGCCATGCATCCAGGTTCGCGCTGTTTCGAATTACGTTGAAGTACGGAACAAAGCAAGCTGGAAAATTGGACTTGCAATTAAAAATCTAAACGATTGGGCGATTGTGTTTTTGACAAAGCCTTAACTGAAGGACATTCACAAGTTTATACTTTTGCCTCATGAAGCTTACTTTAGGATTTTCCCCCTGCCCAAATGACACTTTTATATTCGATGCACTTATCCACGGTAAGATCGACACCGAAGGTTTAGAATTTGAAGTCTTTTTTGATGATGTGGAAACCCTGAACCAGAAAGCCGTCAATAGCGAGCTGGATATTACGAAACTAAGTTTCCATGCATTCGCCCATGTTGCCCATCAATATGCCTTACTTGATTCTGGTAGTGCCCTGGGGTATGGCGTAGGACCCTTATTGATTTGCAAAGATGAATCGCTTCTGCAGCCCGGCGCGCTTGACAACAGCAGCCTAAGTGTAGCAATACCAGGCAAACTTACCACGGCGAACTTCCTTCTTGGCATCGCATACCCGAGCCTCCAAAATAAGGTAATAACGGTTTTTTCAGAAATTGAAAACGCAGTGTTAACGGGAAAGGTAGATCTTGGACTGATTATTCACGAAAACCGCTTTACCTACGCCGATAAAGGCCTGCATAAGATCGTAGACCTTGGCAGCTTTTGGGAAGGTTTAACAGGTTGTGCTATTCCGCTTGGAGGAATTGTCATTAACCGAAGGGTGGATGCAGCTACACAGCAGAAGGTTAATCGGATACTTAGAAAATCTGTAGAATACGCCTTTGCTAATCCGAAGTCAGGGCTTGACTTCATTCGCAGTCATTCTCAAGAGATGGATGAAGCGGTGATGTACAAACACATTGACTTGTATGTAAACCAGTATTCCATTGATTTGGGTGTAGAAGGAAGGAAAGCAATTGACATCTTGTTTAATATGGCCACAAGTAAAGGCCTTATCCCACAAATATCAAACAACCTTTACGTTAATAATTACTGATTACAGGGCCCATCGGGGATCTCTCTGGTTATCTTAAGTAGTTTCGTAACAATCATCGTAGAATCATAATCTGCACTCACCTTTGCGGTGTCTGATTTTACCAGATGGCATTCTACCTCAATGTATACGGGTACATAGGGCTTTTCAAAGTTCATGCGGCTATAGGCAAGCTCTAAAGTCTTTGCGCTGTCAGCCACCCAATACTCCCGACCTTCTTCACAGTCGGCGAAAGATCTCATTTCCGGACCGTAACTGTACAAGCCTTTAATTACAATTGTTTTTTCGTCCTTCTTCTCTGCGGGCTTGCGATTACACGCGCTAATGCAAATGATAAGTGCTAGGCTAATGGTTACAATGTGTAGGCTTTTCATAGTTACAAGTCTTGGTTCAGATCATCAATCTTTTTTACACTTAACCGTGCAGACAGTCCAGAAGCGATAAATGAAAACAAGCTCACTGTAATAAATACCAGCAAAAAGTCTGTCCATTTAAATGCAATCGGATAGGAGTTAGAGATCATCAGGGTTTCCTGAGACATCTTTACCAATCCATATTTCTGCTGAACCAAGCAGAACATAAATCCAATAATAAGTCCTATAACGCAACCTGCCATTGTAATCATCATTCCTTCTAAAAGGAATATCTGCTTGATAAATCGTTTGCCTGCACCTAAACTCCTCAATATTGCAATGTCTTTTAATTTGTCAATGACCAGCATGGTTAATGAACCAATGATATTAAAGATTGCGATAATCAGAATAAATGTTAATATAATATAAACGGCCCACTTCTCGGTACCCAATATGTTATACAAAACCTTATTTTGTTCAATCCTGTTTTTAACGCTAAATGATTTTCCTATGTTTCGCTCCAGCTGCTGTTTAAAATCGTCAGCATCTATCCCTGGCAAAAGATTAATTTCTATGGATGAGATTTGATCCTCCTCCCCTAGCAACTTTCTGGCGAAGCTTAAAGGCACAATGGTGATGTTATCAAAGTCTTGCTGCACTTCAAATATCCCCGATACCGGAAGGGCTAAGGTCGTGAGGTCCTGACCCGGGAATACCGAAGTTGTTTTAATACCTTTTTTCGGGGAGAAAATTTGGAGTGTTGTAAAGGGATCATTCGTATTCACCATCAGATAGTTTTGAATGGCAGATCCGATTACCGCATTTGGGCCCGCACTGTTCCTTAAAACAAATTTCCCCTGAACAGTTATACTATCCAGACTCTTGTTCTTCAGATAATCAGCACTTACTCCTTTAACCAGGCCGACACATTGTCGCTTATTATAAATTAATAGTGCATTCTCCGCCAACACCTCGGTGTAGGAATATATGCTCTTATTTTTCTTTAGATTATTGAAATAAGGCCTGTCCGCATCGAAGGTCTTCCCCTTAAGTGGCGCTATAACAATCTGTGGTGTGATCGTATTGAACATCTTCAGCACCACTTCCTCAAATCCGTTAAAAACAGAAAGAATGATAATTAACGCCGCACTACCAACAAAAACACCCAGCACAGAAATTGTAGATATGATGTTGATGGCATTTGTAGACTTCTTAGCGAAGAGATACCGGCGGGCAATATAAAAAGGTGTATTCAAACCCTATATTAGGTTAAAAATGGATTATTCTTCTTTTCGAACCCGATTGTGGTTGACTGACCATGGCCTGGAAATACCTTGCATTCATCAGGCAGAATAAACAAGTTTTCTTTGATGCTCTTGATCAACTGCGCATGGTTGCCTCCCGGAAGGTCAGTGCGACCGATGCTGTTATAAAACAACACGTCACCGCCAATCAGGAAATTGTCTGGTTCAGAATAAAAGCATAAATGTGCTGGCGAATGGCCAGGCGCAAATACCAATGTCAGGCTGCTCTTACCAAAACTTACCGTACCGCTTTCCTCAAGATAGACTTCCGGCTCTGGGGAAAGTTCATAATGCATTCCCATTGCTGGCGCGTAGCCCGGTATCGACTGCAGTACCGGCAACTCGCCTTTATTAAATTGTGGCTTTAAGCCCCAATTGTCAAAGACGAACTTATTTCCCAATACATGATCAATATGGCAATGCGTATTCAACAACAGAACAGGCTTAAGCCCTGCAGATTTAATAAAGCTTACGAATTCATTTTGCTCCGCCGCATCATACATCCCCGGGTCAAGAATAACGCATTCAACAGTCTCGTCAAATAGAACATAGGTGTTCTCCTGGTAAGGATTGAATGTAAATTTTTTAATGTTGATCATGGGTGTATATTAGTTTTTCCATCTGAACGAATTGATCATTACATCAATGTCTTTCTTAATAAAATTAACAACCGGCTGGATAGAATCATATTGTGGACGCTCATTAAAATAAAGCGCACCTCTGAAGTAATTCTTCGCACTATCCGTCAAGAAAAATTGAACGGAGGAGGCGGCATTACCATCTATAGCATAATAGATGCCGTAAACTTTCCTATCCGGAAAATTAACAAGTTTTTGATCTATTGCATTCGCTTTAATCGTGTGTTTAAAAGCAAGTTCCCTGGCATATTCTACCAGTTTACTAAATTCCTGCGGAGAATGAATCTGGTGATAGGTCAAATGCAAGCGACCATTAAACTGGGGAAAAACTAGGTTGTTCCAACAAGGCTGGGCATTTTTATCACTGTCAGGGTTCATATTGGCATACACCGGATAATCAAAGGTAAAAGGACAGCTTCCCGCATACTTCTGATACTTCTTTTCAGGAAATTTAATATTGAAATAGCCGCGTGGCTTTGGTGTGGGCGTCGTGCTTGTACAACCAACCAGAACAGCCATCAAAACGGCGAAGTAAATTAAAAGGTTTCTACTCATGTTATGCATTCCAGATTTCCCAAGATCGTTCTGCCTGAAGTTCTAACATCTCCAATCCGTTCTTGGTTACACCGCCCTTTTCCTTCACTAACCGCAGAAATAAGGTTTCTTTCGGATTGTAAACCAGATCGTAGGCTAAATGTTTTGGAGTTAAGAATTCATAAGGGATTTGCGGGCAGTCTCCTACATTGGGAAATGTTCCCAACGGTGTTGTATTAATGATAATATGATGTGAATCTAACAGGGCTTGATCCACCTGTCTGTATTCAATTGCACCACTTTTAGGCTTGCGTAAAACCGACAAGTAAGATATTCCAAGCTTGGTCAGTACATATTTAACTGCACTTGCGGCACCGCCGTCCCCTAAGATCAAGGCTTTCTGATGATGTAATTGCAGCAACGGCTTTAAAGACGCTTCAAAGCCATAAGCATCGGTATTGAATCCCTTTATAAAGCGGCGACCAGACGAATTCTCTATCTTCAAACAATTTACGGCGCCAATTTCAGCTGCTGCAGGGTCAAGCTCATCCACAAAAGGCAATACAGCAACTTTGTATGGAATGGTGACATTCAAGCCTGCCAGTTGATCGTTTTCCAACAAATCCTCTAGTCCTTCTATTTCCGGGAGGGGGAAAAGCTCATATGTTGTATCCTGTATTGATTCCTTTTCAAACTTTTCAGTAAAGAATAACTTGGAAAAAGAATGCGACAAGGGGTAACCAATCAGACCAAATGTTCTCATAATCTATATTCTTTGAACACTTTACCTACAAATAGATTTAGTAAAGCAAACAGCTTGCTTATTGGGTTAAACCCAGAAAGTGATCAAACGTATCACCACGTAATCCCAACCTTATGGTTTCCAGTGGGATGACTTCCGATGGTGCAATGTTTCCTAGGTTTACATTGCTTCCGATTAACTTGATAAACCAAACCTGCTGTTCCTTCTGTGGTGCTTCCCAGATGATGGCTTCTTCAGGAATTTCTGTCAAGATCTCGTCGACCAAACCTTCACGCACTTCTCCTGAGCCACGGTAAATACCAACGTTTCCACTCTCTCTGGCTTCAGCGATGACTTTCCATGATCCGGCCTGTAGTTCAGCTTTCATCAACTTGATCCACTTATAGGGTGCAAAGATTTTTTTCTCATCTTTCGATCCAACCTCAGAAATCACGGTAACCTGTTCAGAAAGCGTGCGGATGTAACCGCATTTTTCATCATGATCAATCGTAATTGAACCATCAGAAACCTCTACGTATTCCATACCGAATTGGTCAAGTACCCTACGGTAATCATCGAATTGATTGCGGATCACAAAAGCTTCAAAAAGCGTCCCACCAAAATAAACTGGCAGGCCAGCACTTCTGTATAGTGCTAATTTCTCTTTTAAGTTCGGTGTTACGAAGGAAGTTGCCCAGCCCAGTTTAACAATATCGGTATGCACGCCTGCAACATCAATAAAATCTTCAACTTGTCTTAAGCTTAAGCCCTTATCCATAACCATAGTTAAACCGCTCTGACGCGGTTTACTCGGACGGTCAGGTATATTATTCAATGGGTAATTCATATTCCTGCAAAGGTTAGAAAAAAATCACACTGTTTTACGCTAGTTTATGTTAAAAACAAATGCAACTATTTTATAAACCTACTTATAACTTCAAGAATAAGCCCATTGTCTTGTAGTTGTGGTAAGTATTCAAACAAGATATAATGTTTATCCGGATCTGTAACCAAAGCTGTTTCCAGGTAGATTAGAGCATCATTATGTTGCCCTAACGCAAAGAGGTAAGCCACCATCCTGTAGTACAGTTCAGCCGCATCCGGATTGTTTTTTATCGCTTCCGCAATAGTTTCTGATGCTTGTAAGAGCCTACCCTGCTCATATAGTACGGTTGAATAGTCCAGCCAGGCTTCAACGTCGATCGGATTGTATTCCAAAACCTTTTCATACGCATCAATGGATTCGTCAATTTGACCGAGCTTATAGTAGGCATCGGCCATAGCAAACCAGAAATCAGGATTCTCGGGATCAAGTTCAATGGCCTTTTTATAAAAACGCAAAGACTCGAAATACCTTTCCTCGAAATTTAAGGTTACCCCAATTCCAAACCAGGCATCGGCCATTTCAGCATCCATTTTCACTGACTTCTTATAGTAAGAGCGGGCTTCATCCATAAGCTCGAGCTTTTCATAGCACTCGCCTATTGCACAATAGGTATCGGCATTTGGTTTTTCATATTCGAATGTCTGCTTATAAACTTCAATTGCTTCTGAAAACTTATCGAGCTGAACCAATGCATTCCCTTTATTATAGTATGCCGAGGCAAAGTTGTCTTTAATCAAAATCGCATAATCATAAGCATCAATTGCTTTTTCAAACAAATCCAATTTATGGTATGAATTGGCAAGATTGTACCAGGCCGCGTAAGAATAAGGGTCGTTATCAATATATTCCTGATAAAACTTAATGCTTTCTTCCTGCTTATCTAAAATGTCATAACAGAAGGCCAGTTCATATAAACCGTCTTTGTTTTCCATATTTTGTTCTAAGCTCTGCTTTATGTATATGATTGCAGTTTCATAATCAAGCATATTCTGATAGACATACGCAATCTGCAAAAGAACCTCATCTGTGTTTTCGGAAATGCTCAAGGCTTTTTTGAAATTGTCAAGCGCTTCCTGATAGCGCTCCAGGCTGTTGTAAATATTACCACGAAGGACGTAGATTTCCGGCTCTGAAGCTTCTAGCATTTCTGCCTTCTCCAAAGAATAAAAAGCACGGTCTAACTGGTCTGTTACAAAAAACAATTGCGCCTGCTTAACGAGGAACACTGCAGCATAGGGGTGCTGATTTAAGGCGTATTCAATGACCTGTAATGCTTTAACAGGATCATTATTTTCTATATAAAAGTCTATGATGTTTTCGAAGGCCTGAGCATCAAAAAAGTACTGATCCTGGTTCCTCAACATCTCTTCGTAACGCTCTACAGAACGTTGTGCATCATCATTAAAATCAAAGTTAAATTCCTCTTCCATGTATAAGAATAATTAAAAGAACAGATCTACCAGGTTAGAAACACTATATAAGTTTACATTATTTTTATCAAATTTAGGCTAAACTATTTTCAACAACCACACCGTTTTTGTCTAATTATCTGACTAGTAAAGTAGTAAACGACAAATAAAAGGTTGATAATTTTTCCGGCATTTCTTATCCCAAGGTGGGCCCGTTCAGAATTCTATACAAATATACCTTAAGTCAGAGCATAAAAAGTAAGATTCAGGTCAAGAAAGCCTAGGGCCCTTATCCTGACTTTACATTATTTTTTGTCTCTTTGTAAGAACCAACATTTCATGCTTATGCAAACCAATATCCATGCCGTACTTCAAAACCTTGGCATCTCAGAAGTCAACCCAGCCTTCAGTACGGGCAGCAATTGGGGAGACACAAGCGCAGGAAAAGCAATAGAAAGTTATTCTCCCGTTGATGGAAAACTAATCGCTTCCATAAAAGTGGCGACTGCAGAAGAATACGAAAAGGTACTCGTGGAGGCTGTTTCCGCATCGAATTTCTGGAAGAATGTACCCGCGCCAAAACGTGGTGACCTGGTACGCCAGCTTGGTGACGCACTTCGCCTAAACAAGAATGATCTGGGTACACTTGTGTCGTATGAGATGGGGAAGAGCCTGCAGGAAGGTCTTGGCGAGGTTCAGGAGATGATCGATATCTGTGATTTCGCAGTCGGACAATCGCGTCAGCTTTATGGCTTGACGATGCACTCTGAGCGTCCATCACACCGGATGTATGAACAATGGCACCCACTTGGAATCGTCGGCATCATTTCGGCCTTTAACTTTCCAGTTGCTGTTTGGAGCTGGAATACCGCATTGGCCCTGGTATGTGGCAATGTATGCATCTGGAAACCTTCCTCAAAAACGCCTTTGTGTGCAATTGCTTGTCAGCGTATACTGGCGAAAGTGTTGCAGGAGAACAACATGCCTGAAGGTATAAGCAACTTACTGATTGGGAATGCTGTTGGCGACCTGATGAACAATGACAAACGGATTGGTCTTGTATCTTTTACAGGTTCTACACGCATCGGGCGGATTGTAGCAGCTGCCGTAGCAAACCGCTTTGGCCGCAGCATTCTGGAACTTGGTGGTAACAATTCCATTATCATTTCAAAAGACGCAGACCTGGATATGTCGATCATCGGAGCCGTATTTGGTGCCGTCGGTACTGCCGGGCAGCGCTGTACTTCTACCAGGCGATTGATTGTACAGGAAGATATCTACGAAGATTTTAAAGCGAAGCTGGTAAAAGCGTACGGTCAGTTGCGCATTGGAGATCCACTGAATGAAAATAATCATGTTGGCCCATTAATCGATACTGCTGCAGTGGAAATGTATACGACGGCAATTGCTAGAGGAGAACATGAAGGTGCAAATTTTGTCGTGAAAGGTGGGGTACTATGTGGGGAGGCATTTGGGTCTGGCTGTTATGTTCAGCCTTGTGTTGCAGAGGTTGAGAATCACTATGATATCGTGCAGGAGGAGACCTTCGCTCCGATCTTGTACTTAATAAAATATAAAACCTTGGATGAAGCGATTGCGCTTCAAAATGGCGTACCTCAAGGTTTGTCCTCGGCAATCATGACCTTGAACCTGCGTGAAGCAGAGCAGTT
>JAQBOT010000179.1 GCA_028287885.1 Pedobacter sp. | reverse complement strand
TTGTTTTTTCGAGCTCAATGTAGTGCTTTGTTTTTATTCTGGGTAATTAAAGCAACTTCAGTTTCCCTTACCTCAAAATATTTCCGGTTTAAAAGCATCAATCGCCTAAGTGATTACGACGCTTGTTGAGCAGCTCCAACACTTACTATGCTCTAATACAATTCATAGACACAAGTTAAACACGCTGTACACACGTGTTTCCTGTGCTTGACCTGGGTTTGATGTGCGCTTGATGTGCGTTAGATCTGAGTTCATTTTGATGGTGACAAAAATAAATTCTAAACAATAGGTGAAATCAATTATATTGTAGTGACTAAAATTTAAGAAACCAAATATAACCTAAACACCATGCTTAAAAATTTAACGTTCTCTTTGTTCGTTTTGTTCTTGTCGCTTACTAAAGTTTCAGGACAAAGCAAGGACAATTCCATTCGCACTTTCAAGTATGGCAAAGTAGATGTAACAGAATTTGATACCAAAGTAAAGGGTGTCGACTCTGCTGCAGATGCGATCAAGCTATTTGATGTCGGTAAAGGCACATTCGAAATCAGTGCGACAAGCCATCAATTTGTCTATAACTTTACAAGGCACGTCAGGTTCAAAGTAGTCAACAAGAACGCACAGGACCTGGCAAACTTTGAAGTCATCCTGTACAATAGTGCCGTAGGCAGCGGTAAAGAAGATATGACATCCCTTCGCGGTGCCACTTACAATCTTGTAAATGGAAAAGTAGAAGTTAGCAAAATGACTGGTGACGCGAAATTTACCAGTCGTCTGGACAAAAATCATGTTGAGAAAAAATTTACACTTCCGAACGTTAAGGAAGGATCAATCATTGAATACAGTTATACAACCGTTTCAGATTTTTTCTTTGCGTTGGATGACTGGTATTTTCAGGGGCGCTACCCAGCTAAGTATTCTGCTTTTACTATCACTATACCGGAGTACTACATGTATAAACCGTTCATTAACGGTTATTTGGAGATTCAGCAAACAAGAGCGGAGATTATCTCCCAAATGTATGCGCTTTCTGCAGCTGAACAAACTGCAGTTCAAGTTACCAAAACGAGCTACTATGTAGAAGATATCCCGGCGATTAAGGACGAAAGTTTCATCACAACAATAGATGATTATGTGGCAAAGATCAGTTTTGAAATGATGGCGACAAAGTTCCCCGGATCTGGATATAAAGATTATAGTTCTACCTGGCCAAAATTGATGTTCGAGCTGATGAACGAAGATCAATTCGGAAGGTTTATCAACAGAGCGAATTATGAAAAAGGTTTTGTAAGCGGAATAGTCAAAGAGGAAAAAGATTCTGTGGCCAAAATGAACCTGATATTCAATTATATAAAAAAAGCGGTAAAATGGGATGGCAGGCATACCATATACACAAGCGAAAATAGTCAGAAAGCCGTCATGGAGAAGAAAACAGGCAACTCTGCAGACATTAATCTTTGTTTACTCGGCATGTTGAAAATGGCCGGGCTAATTTGTTCCCCTGTTTTATTAAGTACAAGGGAAAATGGTTTCCATCCGGGTTATCCTATGTTGTCAAAATTCAATAATGTTGTTATAGAGGTACAGGCAGGGGGGAAGCAATATTTGCTGGATGCTACGGATGAGGACAATCTGGAGGGTTTGCTCAGCTATCAGGATTTAAGTCACCAAGGCTTAAGAGTCCATGTAAGTGAAAAAACGGCAGAGTGGATCTCCCTCGAAAACCCAAACTTGAGTAGTACCAGTATTGGCTACAACCTTGTTTTAGGTACAGACAACAAGTTTACTGGCAACATGTATTTTTCTACAGACTACTATGAAGGTTTACGACGCAGAAAGAAATATAAGGGAACAGCCACGGAAGCCGAGTTTTTAAAGAACTACAAGGCAAGTAAACCAGGGCTCGAGATTGTTTCTTATAAGATTGAGAACCTAAATCAGCCAGAACAGGCGCTTGCGGAAACGATGAATGTTACGATTGAGGATAATGTAGAAGATGCAGGTAATCTAATCTATTTCACACCGATGCTCTATGAACGAACAAAGGATAACCCATTTAACCTGGAAGACCGCAAGTTTCCTGTGGACTTTGCTTACCCATTTCAGGAGCTTTTTAAATCTGTAATTGAGTTCCCTGAAAAGTACGTCCTGGATAAATTACCGAAAAGTGAAGCTTTTGCATTACCGAACAATGACGGTGCCTTTTCAATTTATTACATCGTGGAAGGAAATAAGATAGCTATACGCAGTAAGATCAGTATCAATAAGCCGGTATTCTCTGCCGAAGAATACTATACGTTGAAAGAATTCTACAAGAATATTGTCCGTAAGCAAGCTGAACAAATCGTATTCAAAAAAATATGAAAGTAAACCTGGTATTATCAGCTGCTTTGCTGCTTACAGGCAGCGCAGTTAACGCACAAAATTACTACGATGTAGCTAAGATTCCGGCTGAACTGACACAGGATGCGTCTGTAGTTATCCGGAATGAAAACCTTAACCTTAACGTGAAAAGCGCAAGTAATGCAACGATGAGCTACAGGACGGCCATCACTATCCTATCTAAAAATGGCGAGGACCAGGCCGTAATGAGCGAATATTACGATAAGTTCTCTTCCGTTTATAATATGAAGGCAAGCCTATTTGATGCCAAGGGGACAAAGATAAAGACTTATAAAAGTTCCGACTTCAAGGATCGAAGTTTGACGGATGATGGCACCATGTATGATGATAACCGGCTAAAATCACTGCGGTTTCTTAATGCATCGTATCCGTTTACAATTGAATACAGTTACGAAAAGGACTTTAATGGATACCTGAGTTTTCCATCCTGGTCTCCGGTTGCATCTTACGACCTATCCGTGGAGAAATCAACGTATACAATTCAAATCCCGCAGAGTCTTTCATTTAGGTACTTAAAAAATCCAGGACTAAAGACGGATTCCACGCAGGTTGGTCAAAATATGGTATATCGTTGGACTGCCGAAAAAGTGCCAGCATTAACGTATGAGCCGATGTCAATCGGGCGAAAAGAAGTCACACCCTGGGTACAAGCTTCCCCGAACCAGTTTGAATATGACAATTCCAGTGGTAATGTTGAAAGTTGGAAAAATTTAGGTACTTGGATATATGGTCTTTCCGGCAATTTGCAGAGCTTACCTGAAAGTACAAAAGCAACCGCAAGGTCATTGGTAGCGACAGCAAAATCCGACAAAGAGAAGATTTCAATTCTTTACAAGTACCTGCAGACAAATACCAGGTATGTAAGTGTGCAGCTCGGAATAGGCGGCTTTAAACCAATTGCCGCGGAGAAAGTCGCTGGTGTAAATTATGGTGATTGCAAAGCATTGTCCAACTACATGAAAGCATTGCTTCAGGCTGTTGATATCAAGTCCAATCTTGTAGTTGTTGGGGCGGGTATGCCTTCCCTTAATCCAAATTATTCAAGTTTTGGTCAAAGTAACCACATGATTCTGTGCGTGCCCGGAGATAGAGACTCGACCTGGCTGGAATGTACGAGTCAGAATATGCCTGCAGGTTTTATAGGAAGTGGCACCTCTGGGAAGTCGGTATTACTTATTACTGAAGAGGGTGGTAAAGTTGTAAATACGCCAATTTACCGTCCGAAGGATAACTTTCAAAAAAGACTGGCAACGGTAAAGTTAGACGCCGAAGGGAGTGCTAGTATTGAGATAGATACCGAATATGGTGCTTGCCAGTATGAGAACAACTTCGCAATGATGCTTAAGGATCCAACAGCGCAAAGAAAAGAGATTCTGGAAAGTTTAGGAATACCAAACATGGAGATCATATCTGCAACTTACAGCCAGCCTCGAAAAGAGTTGCCGGAGTTGAAAGAGAATATTAAACTGAAGTGCTCTGAGTTGTTGACACATGGAGGGGATAAAATTTTTCTGACGCTGAATATGTTAAACCGCAATGAAACTGTACCGAGGAAAGTGGAGGGCAGAAAAACATCTTTTTCTGTTCCCTTTGGTTATTACGACAAGGATGAAGTGGTGTACGTACTGCCAGCCGGATATAAAGCAGAATTTCTTCCTGCCGCTGTTAGCATTGAATCTGAGTTCGGAAATTATAACTCCAAAGCTGTAATTAAAGATAACACCATCATTTATACTCGTGAAAAACAAATGAATAGTAAGAAGTATCCACCCGAGAAATATAAGGATGCGGTGGAGTTTTATAAAAAAATCTACCTAGCCGATAAACAAAAAGCCATTTTGATCAAGACCAGTTGATTGCTTGTAAATTAGCAATGACTTAATTTTTCTTGTATCTTTAAGAATAAACAAACCTTGAACTAACCAAATAGAAAGGACCAAATGAACATGAATAGCAATACAAGAAGGAATTTCCTCAAAACTTCAGGTGCATTCGCCCTGGGATCAGTGTTGATACCCGAGTTTTTACGCGCCCAAAATAAGCCTGGAAAGAATATTGGACTTCAGCTTTATACCGTCAGAAAGGAAATGCTAGCTGACGCTGCAGGGACTTTGGCGCAATTGGCTAAGATTGGATATAAAGAAATCGAATCAGCGAAGAGTGAAAAAGGCAACTACTATGGATTGAGCCCGAAGGATGTTAAAAAGATAACAACTGATTTGGGGATTAAACTTGTAAGCGGACATGTTCAAATTGATGCAGACTGGCAAAAGTCAATTGATCAGGCTGCCGAAGCAGGCCAAGGTTATTTGATCTGTTCAGTTTTACCAGGCAGAGGGCAAACGGTTGAAAATTATCAACGTAGTGCAGACATTTTCCAGAAATCTGCAGAAGCTTGTAAAAAATCTGGAATTACGTTTGGATACCACAATCATGAAAACGAATTTGAAAAGGTAGGAGGCCAAACCCTTTACGATATCCTGCTTGATCGTACAGATCCTGCCCTCGTAAAGATGGAACTTGATCTGGGCTGGGTTATTGCCACTGGCTCTGATCCAGACTATTATTTCAACAAATACCCAGGACGTTTTCCTTTATGGCATTTGAAGGATATGGATTTAAAGCTTAAGCAGAGTACTGAATTTGGTAAAGGAGGCGTTGACATCAAAAAGTTACTTGCGAGTTCTGATAAGTCGGGATTGAAGCACATATTTATTGAGCAGGAGGAGTATACCCGGCCGCCAATAGAAAGTGCAGCGTTCGACTATAATTACCTTTTGAAATTATTGTAATACTAAATTGAAATTTATAAATATGAAAAGACGTTCATTTGTGAAAGCATCATTGTTCACAACCATGTCCGCAGCGATACTTCCACAGATCACCAAGGCTACCGAAGTAATTGATAAGGAAAGCACTATGTTCTACGAATTACGGGAATACACATTAAAGGACGCTCAACAGCAAACGCTAATAGAAAACTACTTTAAAGATGCAGCAATTCCTGCATTAAAGCGCCTGGGCATACAATCTGTTGGACTATTTGCGGAGTTGAAGCCTGAAGGACAGTCTAAACTTTATGCATTAATACCGTATAAGTCGTTGGATGAGTTTATGAATGTGGAAACGCGTTTGTTTAATGACAAGGCATACTTAACCGCTGCTGAGGCTTATTTGAATGCACCTGCATCATCTCCGGCATACGAGCGTATAGAAAGCTCCCTTTTGAAAGCTTTTGCACACATGCCGAATTTGGAATTACCTGAACGTAAAACACGGATTTTTGAATTGAGGCGTTACGAACACGCAACAGAAAGTGCCGGTAAAAAGAAATTGGA
>JAQBOT010000252.1 GCA_028287885.1 Pedobacter sp. | reverse complement strand
CGAAATTATACTTAGTTTATTCAAGTCCGTGTTATAAGATTATTTTCAATATTGGTTCCAAAGCTTTTCCAAAAACACCATGTTCTGTAAGAAAGTTATCCCTGTTCTTTGCTTTTTTCTTTTCCTTTCTGTTGCACAAGTCTTTGCACAAGAACAAAGAGTAGCAGATAGCCTGGAAATTATTTATTATCAAAACAAACTTCAAGATACTGCAAAGTTAAAGCTGCTCAAGAACCTGTCGTTTAATGAAATGAAGGATTTTAAAAAAGGCTTGAAGTATGCAGATGAGTTGATAACCTTGTCGCAAAGCCTTAACAACGACAAATATCTACGTATAGGCTATTTTCTCAAAGGGACAAAAAAGAGAATGCTTGGCAATCTCGACGACGCTTTGGAGGCCTACTTTAAAAGCGCTGATATAGCCCGAAAGTCATATGATTTAACTGCAGAAGGACAGTCGTATGGAGGTATAGCGGATACTTACTCTGTCGGAAAGAATCATACGTCCGCTATTAATTATTATCTAAAAGCAATCACAGTTCTTCGTCAATCTAAAGATTCTATTGGTCTTGCCTCTGTGCTGTCCAATACCGGAGATGAATATCTTAACGCCAGTAAGTACGATTCGGCCCTTGTGTACTTTAATGCCGCAAAGGTGATTTTTGACAAAGCGAATCACTTAACCGGAAAAGGCTATAGTCTTGGTAACATTGGTATGGTATACGCTTATACTGGAAAAAACGATGTAGCCGAAAAGAACATAAATGAAGCCATTGCGATCCTTGAGAAAACACAGGATTTTTATCCAATTTGTGAATATCTACTCTCTATGGCTGATGTATATTTGAGTAAGAACGATACTAAAACAGCCCTTATGTATACGCAAAGAAGCCTTCGCCTTGCCGAACAGTATGGGCTAACCGAGCAAATTTCCAAAGCGAGTTTAAAGCTTTCTCAGGTTTATGAAAAAACAGGTGATACTGGAAAAGCCTTAGCATATCATAAAAAATATATTGTGTATCGGGATAGTCTCAACAACCTAAATACGGTCCAGAAGATGGCCGATCTGCGTACAAACTATGAAGTTTCACAAAAGCAGGGTGAGGTAAACTTGCTTACCCAGCAAAGAAGAAATCAAACATATTCGCTCATTTTTCTGGGTGTAATCTTAGGATTAACAATCCTAACAATTGGTGTTTTGATGAAGAACAACCAAATTAAAAAGAAAGCATATACAAATCTAAACGTACAAAAGCAGGAAACAGACAAGCAAAGAGCGAAGGCAGAAGCGGCACTCCATGAACTGCAATTAACGCAAAAGCAACTGATCCAATCAGCGAAGATGGCCTCCTTGGGTGAGCTTGCAGCAGGCATAGCGCATGAAATTCAAAACCCTTTGAACTTCGTCAACAATTTCTCTGAAGTAAACGTAGAACTGCTTGCCGAATTAAAAGATGGACCAGTTAATCAATTAACAGCTTTAGATAAAGCAGAAGCTGAACTGATTATAGATGACCTAGCAAGTAACCTTAAGAAAATAAATGATCATGGCAAACGCGCGGAAGATATTGTAAAAGGGATGTTGCAACACTCACGGCCAAACATAGGGCAGATGGAACACACAGACATCAACGCTTTGGCAGATGAGTACCTGAGTTTAAATTATCATGGAATAAAGATCAAAGACAAAGAGTTTAATGCGAGATACATCACCAATTTCGACCCAACTATTGGGAAGGTTGAGCTAATACCCCAGGATCTCGCAAGTGTATTATTAAACTTATACAGCAACGCCTTCTTTGCAGTAAATGAAAAGAAGAAGCAATTGGACGGAGCTTTTGATCCTCTTGTATCTGTAACAACAAAAAGGAATGGCAACAATGTAGAAATCGCAGTTAAAGATAACGGCGTTGGCATACCGCAAAAGATACAGGATAAAATCTTTCAACCTTTTTTCACTACAAAGCCCCCCGGCCAGGGAACCGGTCTGGGACTATCGCTTAGCTACGACATCATAATGGCGCATGGAGGAGAAATTAAATTGAAGTCGAAGGAGGGAGAGTTTACCGAAATTACTATCCAGTTGCCGATTGGCAATAGGCAGAACTCTGCTTAAAGTAGCCAATTCAAACAAAATAAAACGAACGATATGGAACCTCAAAAGATCTGCCGGATTATATTCTCGCTGTGTGTTGCTACACTTATTACTGAAAGTAGTACCCTGTAGATACCATGCGCAATATGATGCGTGAAGCCTTAACCACTAAAAGACAGTTGTTGATGCATATCACCGCCGACAGCAGCTTCAAAATTGTTCTTAACGTAATAAAAGAAACCGGAACAGCAGCGCAATGGCGGCCATTACGCCTAAGAATTGAACATAATGATATCGGAAATCCTTCAAAAAGTCAGAGAAAGCTCCTAAAAGATTATGGAATAATGATCATGCATACGCCAAAGTTTGATTTCGACAGCCCAATTCGTTCTCTTCTAAGCGACGGCATATTGCTTGGAATCTCTCCAGACGGCACTACAAATCCTTTCTGGGATATCATGGTAATCACAAGTCAGCAAACCCACAAAGATGAAAATATAAGCAGGGAGCAAGCAGTAATTGCCTATACAAAGACAAATGTATTCGCGGAATTTAAAGAAAAGGAAAAGGGAATGTTGTCAAAAGGTATGTTGGCAGACCTGGCTGTCTTATCCCAGGATATATTTACCATACCGGCTCAACAACTGCCTTCAACTTCCAGTGTGCTGACGATGATTTACGGTAAGATTGTATACTTTCAGGCCTTCTAGTACCCAAAACGTTAAACTTGAAAGCCCAAGTGTCATGAGAAGTTCTGACAGCGACAGCGCATCGGTATGGAAAAACACATTTAATGCGGGTACATAAATAATAGCCAACTGCATTGAAATAGTAAGCCCCACTGCAGCCAGGAGATACTTATTGGCTAGACTCCCCCGTTGGAACACGGTTTGTGTTTCGCTTCTAATGGCCATTACCTGCCATAACTGACCGAAACAAATGATACAAAAGACAATGGTTTGCCAATGTTTTACCTGGTTGTTTAACATCACATATTGGCTCCCAAGAGTTACCAGACATAACAAACCACCGATATACAATATCTTTTTACCCATTTTTCCTGATAAAATGCCTTCATCAGCATTGCGTGGGGGCCTATTCATTATATTCTTTTCAGATGGCTCTGCTGCAAGTGCCAGGGCCGGCAAGCCGTCTGACACCAGATTGATCCATAAAATCTGAACCGGAAGCAGTGGCAATGGTAGTCCCATTAGCGGTGCCAATAGAATAATCGATAATTCGGCCAGATTTCCGGCAAGGATATAGAGAATGATCTTTCTGATGTTATCATATATACGCCTGCCCTGTTTTATTGCTCCCACGATAGTAGTGAAATTATCATCCAACAAAATCATGTGTGCGGCTTCTTTGGTCACGTCAGTTCCGGTTATACCCATCGCAATTCCAATATTCGCCATCTTTACAGATGGGGCATCGTTCACTCCATCACCTGTCATTGCAACAAAGAAGCCTTGCTGTTGAAGTGCTTTTACAATCCGCAATTTTTGGGCAGGTGATACACGCGCATAAACACGAAGGTGTTTCACTTTTTCTTCTAAGTCTGCTTGAAGGATATTGTCCAGATCCGGACCGGTAATCACGTTCTCTTCATTGTCACTTAGGATACCCAATTCCTGTGCAATATAAGTAGCTGTCGCAGGGTGATCTCCGGTTAGCATTATAGTGGTTATGCCGGCAGCATTACATTCTTTGATGGCTTGTTTAACTTCCTCACGCGGCGGGTCGATCAGGCCGGCAAGACCCAGAAATGTCATCCCTTTTTCAATGCTGACGGAACTTAGGTCATTTGGCAACACTTCAAGCTGATTAGAGGCATAAGCAATAACCCGCAGCCCTTTACTTGTCATTGCCGCTATTCGGTGTGGCAGCTCCAAATCATCCGACATGCCCGGGCAAATTGTGGTAATTGATTCAACAGCTCCTTTGGTAACGATGAGATGGATGCCACCAACCTTATGAATTGTGGTCATTAACTTTCTTTCCGAGTCAAAGGGAATCTCGTGGATCCGCTCATGTTGCTGATTCCATTCCGGATAGTCATTGTGTTGGTTTTGTAGGTAACGTAATAGTGCTACTTCCGTAGGGTCACCAAACAAATTTTTCCCTTTTTCTTCAACTGTATGATTCAGATGAATCGCCTTCAAAAATGAATGCTTATGCACTTTGTTTCCCGGCACCCATATCTCCCTCACCTCCATTTCGTTCTTGGTCAGTGTACCGGTTTTGTCTGTACAGATATAGGAAACCGAACCTAGCGTTTCTACTGCATATAATTTCCTGATCAGAACATTGTGCTTCACGAGCCTTTTCGATCCAATAGATAACGATATCGTAATGATTGCCGGTAGCGCTTCGGGTATCGCGGCAACGGCCGCGGATAGTGCCAAGAGTAGCATATTCAAAGCAGAATAGCCACGAAAAATCCCGGTTAAAAATAGTACGAGGCAAACGAACAAAATAAGATAGGTTAGTTTTTTGCTAAACTCCTTCATCCTTAATTGCAAGGGTGTTGCTGCCTCTTTCTCTACCAGCATTCCGGCAATTTTCCCCAATTCTGTTTCCATCCCAATGGCCGTTACCACGCCCTTACCTCTCCCGTAAGACACTTGAGTTCCCTTAAAAGCCATGTTCCTGTAATCGCCCAATGCCAGGTTTGGGTTTTCTAATGCCTCGGTTATTTTCTCCACTGGACTAGATTCCCCAGTTAAACTCGATTCGTTAATTTGTAATGAGTAACTTTCTGTAATACGTACGTCTGCTGGAATCAGCGTTCCTGCTTCGAACATGACAATATCTCCTGGTACAAGACTGGATGCCTGAGCTTTGTGGGTTAAACCCTCACGTAAGATTAAAATTGAGGGACTGGCCATTTTCTTCAATGCTGCCATCGCTTTTTCGGCACTGTATTCTTGAATGAATCCGATGATTGCATCCAAGAGGAGGATCACCATAATTATAACAGCATCCGTGTATTCTCTAAGAAATAAAGACAGTATGACGCCAACAAATAGAACGAGGATCATAACATCTGAAAACTGATTGAGGAGTATCTTAAAGATCCTATTGTTGTTTTCAGCAACCAATTCATTTGTTCCAAATTGCAAGCGCCTTTTTGCTTCATCACTTTCCGTAAGTCCGGTTTCAGAACTCCCCAATTCCTCTAAAACAGCTTCTACAGATAACAGGTGCCAGGAACTTGATTTAGCCATCTTTCAATTTAATCATTTCTGGTAAGGTGACAAGGATTGGTTATTGGAATAATTTGAAGCATTTGCTTGTAAGTCAAATCTGTATTATGGGGATTATACCAGTCTTTTAGTTTACAAATAGTTAAAAGTGACAAACTCCGAATTTCCAAGGTTGACTTAAATTCGATAACCCTTGCTCTCGCCTTTTACTACACGAAGTGGTTGCTAGTATCTTACGGCGTATCGCCTATGCCTTAGCTTTGCCTTCAGGTATGGCAAAGGCATAGACTAGGAATAGCTAAGCCGGTGCTTAGCCACCGAAAAAAACAAGCGAAATTAGTTCAATCTGCCCTCTGCTCCTAAGGCAGTACTTTACACTAAGACCCAATAATCTGTTAAATAAACTATCGGCAACTCACCCAAGTTTCTCCAATTTTATCTGTTAACTTTATCATGTGAAGATATTAATAGTAGAAGACGAAACTGGCCTACGAGATAGCATTGAGGCCTATTTTACTGGCAGTGATGGCATTTGTGAAACGGCTAAAGACTTTGCCTCTGCATTGGAAAAAGTTAGCATTTACCGCTACGATTGCATTATTCTTGATCTTACCCTACCAAATGGCAACGGGCTGGATATCATCCGGCACCTCAAAGACAAGGAATTCAATGACGGAATACTGATCATATCTGCAAAGAATAGCTTAGATGACAGGCTTGCCGGCCTGGACCTCGGCGCAGACGACTATCTCACCAAACCCTTTCATCTATCGGAGCTTAAATCACGTGTAATGGCTATCGTGAGACGCAAGTCTTTCAATGGCAACAATGTATTTAAGTTTAATGAGATCAGCATTGACCTTGCTGCAAAGACCGTAAAAGTAAACCAACAAGCTGTTAAGTTTACCCCGAAGGAATATTCTTTGCTGCTTTATTTCATGGCCAACAAGGGGAAAGTGGTCTCGAAAAGCGCCATTGCTGAACACCTCTGGGGTGATAGTATAGATATCGCAGACAACTTCGATTTTATTTACTCGCACATCAAAAATATTCGGAAGAAAATCGTCGATTCTGGTGGCAAGGATTATATTCAGGCTGCTTATGGAATGGGATATAAGTTCACGGAAGTATGAAGCTGCTAGACAAATACAACCGCATAAACATCGGGGTAAC
>JAQBOT010000240.1 GCA_028287885.1 Pedobacter sp. | reverse complement strand
CAAAGCTGATCAAGTTGCAGAATTTTGGAAAGGCACTTAAATGAATTTTTAAGAGATGTAAACTTCCAAGAGATTTCTTGGCCAGTTGTACGCTATAGAAAAAATTAATGTCACAGGGGATTCCTGGGAAGGTGGGTAGTTTTTTTGCCATTAGGGATATATTTGGTTGGACAAAACTAGTATTTTAATCGAAACCGCCAAACATTTAAGCATTAGTTTAAAGTTTCTATTGTAACAATATTGTTATAGTTAAATGGTTTTTGCCATAGATCAAGATGTTGTCGATCAGCAGTATATGCTGAATGCATAAAAAAGCCAAGCGGTTGAATTCAACCTCTTGGCTTTGCAATAACTAAGCTAGTATCCGGGATTCTGTTTCAGTGCACCCTTACTTAAATCTATTTCATTTTGAGGAATTGGCTGATACTCGTTTTTACCAACCTGGAAGTTTGCAATCGATAAATAACTTCTTTTCGTTTTCTCAACTGCCAGGTAAGTATTAATTACCACGCCGGCATCACCCCATCTAACCAGGTCAAAAAACCGACGGCCTTCCAAACAGAATTCAAGGCGCCTTTCCATTTTCAATGCGTTTAAAGCATCATCATGACCAGCAAATGGCGCAGCATATTCCGCTACATTATAATTTGCGGCGTCACCACCCGTTAATTTTTGAACTTTTTTGCCATCTCTTGCTCTACGGCGCACCTGGTTAATCAATAGACGCCCCGTTTCATAGTCACCAGATTCAATACTTGCTTCGGCTTTCCACAGCAATACATCTGGGTAACGGATCACATAGTAGTTCAAATCATTGGTATATGGATTTACCCGTAACCAATGTGGACCTAATGGCGATACCAAACGCTTTTTCAAACTGTAAGGTCCATAAGTAGCCAGGTCGCGGATCCATGTGGTGCTGTACGCCTCCGGTAAATCCAAAAACGGAATTCCCTCCCTTGCTACGCTATGATCTAACCTCGGATCTACGAAATCAGCTGGAGTTAAATCAACGTTGTCTCCCACCGGCAAACCTGCAGCATTGGTTTTGAAACTATTTACCAGGTTTTGTGATGGCCGTAAGAAACCGTATTGAGCTCCCGGCCAGTATGGCCCTCCTATAGGGAACAAACGATCGCCAATAGAGCCATTATAGCTGTTGGTTGATCCATCATTGATGGAGTGTTGTACCGCAAAAACAATTTCTCTACCATTATCATTTTCAGGCGTAAAGGTATCTGAGAAATTTGGCATGAGCGAATAGTTACCCTTTAAGATCACTGTGTCTGCAGCAGATTTTGCTTCTGCCCATTTCTTTTGAAAAATATATGTTTTTGTCAAATACGCCCATGCAGCAAACCTTGTCGGTCTACCTGGTTGCGTTGTCTGGGTATTAGGCAGTACGTTTATCCCGGCTTTAAAATCCTCTTCGATCTTAGCCCAAAGCTGATCTGAGGTCAATGCCTCATTTGAAACATAGTAATCGTCTTTTTTCTCTGCCGTCTCATCAACATAAGGAACTTTGTTGTAAATCTGCTTTAGGTCGAAATAAAAATGTCCCCTCAGGAAACGCATTTCTGCAATCCGTTGATTACGTAAAGCTTCGTCATAGCCGGTTGCAGCCTTGATTAACCTTAATGCCTGGTTGGCCCTATTGATCCCTTCAAAACAAGCCATCCACTTTCTTTGCGCATCGAGAGATGTTGCATCAACAGTAAAGGTTTCCATTTTGTGGATGTTATTTTGATCTCCGGTACCACCGCCACCCTTATAAGCATCATCCGAGGTTACATCCCCAAATGACCAATTCGAAGCCGGTGAATTAAATGCATTGGAAGCCTGATCAATTTGGCCATTTAGCACGCTGTAAGCACCAATGATCACAGTTTCAACGCCACTTTTTTCAGCAAGCTGATCTTTCGACAATTGTCCGAGAGGTGGAGAATTCAGAAAGCTTTTCTTGCAGGCTGTTGTCAGCAGCGCAGCTGATGCCAACAGATATATCAATTTCATTTTCATAATTTATATCTTGAACGAACTTTAAAATGTTACCCCTAAACCCATTGTGTATGTCCGTGAATTTGGATAAAGACCACGGTCAACACCCATATCCAGGTTTCGGTTATCAGAAGAATAATTTTGCATACCAACCTCAGGGTCCAGTCCCTTATACTTCGTAAAGGTGGCTAAATTCTGACCTTGCAGAAATACCCTTAACTTTGCTGCATGGATTTTATTTGCGACCATTTGCGGTAATGTATAACCCAGCTGCAGGTTCTTTAAACGCAGATATGCGCCGTCCTCAATGAAATAAGATGAAGGACGCAATTCATTATTAGCATCTTTTGTGCTCAATGCAGGCACTTCTGAACTTGAATTCTCCAGTGTCCAGGCATTTAAAATATTGGTGCTTTTGTTAAATTGATCAAAGAAGAAATCATTGTGGTATTTCATAAAATTATAAATCTTATTACCGGATACGCCTTGGAAGAAGACACTTAGATCAAAATCCTTGTAATCCGCTTTCAGGTTTATTCCAAACGTCAGAGTTGGGATTGGACTGCCTAAGTAGGTACGGTCATTTGCATCAACTACACCGTCACTGTTTAGATCTGCATATCGCAAACGGCCGATTCCTTTT
>JAQBOT010000169.1 GCA_028287885.1 Pedobacter sp. | reverse complement strand
ATTTTATGTACTTTTAGAATACAAATTCTCTAATCTGATAAACAGAACACGATGGATCAAATTATTAAAACCGGATTGCTGGCCTATGGTATGTCAGGCAAAGTATTTCATGCACCTTTCCTATCTGCCCATCCCGGGTTTGAACTTTCTGCCATAACTGAACGTCATGTAAAGAAAGCGCAGGTGGATTATCCCGGCATTAAGAGTTATGATTCTGTAGAGGCTTTGATTGATGATGCAAGCATTGAGCTTGTGGTGATCAACACGCCAAATTTCACCCATTATGAATATGCTAGAAAAGCATTGCTAAAGGGAAAACACATTCTGGTGGAAAAACCATTCGCCCCTACAGTTGAAGAAGCAAAGGAACTGTTTGAGCTTGCTGAGCGCCTCGGAAGAAAGGTTTTTGTGTACCAGAACAGGCGTTGGGACAGCGACTTCCTTGCAGTAAGAAAGATCGTTACAGAAAATACAGTAGGGAAAATAAACGAGCTACACATCCGGTATGACCGTTATAGGGCAGGAATTGGTGTCAAAAGCTTTAAAGAAGAGCTTGTACCAGCTACGGGCCTGCAATATGATTTGGGTCCGCATTTGCTGGACCAGGCAATTAGCTTATTTGGCAAGCCCCTAACCTTCTATAAAGTACTGGCTAAGAACCGGACAGCAACGAAAGTAGATGACTACTTCAATATTCATTTGGGCTTTGAAAATGACATAAATGTTTATCTCAGCGCAAATATGTTGGTTGTTGACCCGCAGGCAGCCTTTGTTATCCATGGTGAAATTGGAAGCTTTGTTAAGCAGCGCTCTGATGTACAGGAGGAACAACTGCTAAAAGGGATGAAGCTAACTGAGCCGGGATACGGACTGGAGTCAGAGCAAAAGGCAGGAATACTAACCTTAGTGGCCGAAGATGGCAGTAAAGCCCAAACGCGGGTTGCCTCTGGAGTAGGAAGCTACCTGCCACTATTTGATGCAGTTTACCAGTCAATCGTTCTTGATGAACCATTCCCGGTTACCCCTGAGCATGTGCTAATGCAATTGGCCATACTACAAGCGGAGGCTGGCGCCGGCCGCCTATAGACTACCCAATAAGGCAACCAGGAATTCTGTTGGCACTTCCAAATGTGGAATATGCCCGCATTCATTGAATTCTATAAGCTTTGAGCCTGGGATCATGGCTGCAGTCTGTTTACCTAACACGTTATACTGCCCGTGCGATGCTTGCTGCGCTGCACTGAGCAATCCTTTACCAACAATGGTTTTATCTTGTTTGCCGATGAACAGTACGGTTGGAACTTTCAAGTTGGCAAACTCATAAACAACGGGCTGCTCATAAATCATAGTGAAGGTCATTGCCGCTACTTTTGCGTAGCGGGGAAAGTCTGCGCTGTAAGAAACGCCACTTGCAATGCGGACAAGCTCTTCATACTCCGGTTTCCAAGTTGTGAAATACGAGTTTTGATAGTACTTACGTACGCTCTCCGCTGTTGCTTTCAATTCTGTTTGGTACTGTGCCTCTGTATTTACGTAGGGAACGAAAGTGCGGTAATCTTCCAGTCCGATGGGATCTTCAAGAAGCAGCTTTTCTACGCGCTCCGGAAACATAAGTGCATATCTTGTTGCGAGCATGCCGCCCATAGAATGCCCCAGGACATAGCACTTTGGTATATTCAGACTTTCCAGCAGCTCCTTGTTCCATTGGGCCAGTTGATGGAAACTGTAATGAATAAACGCTTTAGAAGATTTACCAAAACCAATCTGATCTGGCACAATCACTCGGTACCCGCGTTCTGTGAGCGCCTTAATTACGTTTGTCCAGTAATACCCGCCAAAGTTTTTTCCATGGAAGAGAATTACAGTACTTCCATTCGCACCCTTTGTTGGCGAAACATCCATGTAAGCCATTCTCAGGTTCTGTCCTTCCGTGTTTATTGGAAAGTACTTGACAGGGTAGGCATACTTTACGTTTTCAAGGGTGATGGAGAGTGTATCGGCCTTTTGAGCATAGAGGTTTGTGGCAGCAAAGATCAGGCAGACAAATGCATAACGCAGGTTTTTAAACATTGAGCTTCAATTAATAATATTAAACGTGATAAGAAATCGCGTGGTACATTTTTTATACATTTGATAGACTAACCAATATATAATGAACACGTACCAGATCGGCTTGGAAAGATTATCGTTAGATAAACTCTCTAGCCTAATTGAAAACAACATACGCATCATTTTGTGTGAAGAGGCTATTGCAAACATAAACAAATGCCGTACTTACCTGGATGAAAAACTGAAAAGCCATGATGCCCCTGTTTATGGAATCAACACTGGCTTTGGCTATCTGCAGAATGTTGTTGTTGCGCCAGATCTGCTGAGTAAATTACAACACAACCTTTTACTTTCACATGCCTGCGGAATTGGGGAAGAAGTACCCTCAGAGATCGTCAAGCTGATGTTACTATTAAAGATCCAGTCGCTAAGCTATGGCAATTCCGGGGTTAGCCTAGCCTTAGTAAACCGCCTTATAGACATGTATAACGGCAATGTCTTACCCGTAATTTATACCCAAGGATCCCTGGGCGCATCGGGTGATCTGGCACCCTTAGCCCACCTTGCCCTTCCCTTAATTGGAGAAGGTTTCGTCCTGATCGATGGAGAAAAATTAACTGCCGCTGAATGGTACATGCGTTCGGGCTTCAAACCGCTTGAATTGCAGCCCAAGGAAGGCTTAGCGCTCATCAACGGTACGCAGTTTATGGCTGCTTATGGGAGTTATATATTGATCAAGGCACTGCGACTTTCTTCCATTGCTGACCTGGTTGGTGCTATATCCGCAGATGCTTTCAACTGCCGGATAGACTGTTTTAAGGCAGCAAGTCACCACTTGCGCCCACATCAAGGACAGATTCGGACTGCCGCAAGGTTGTATGAGCTTTTGGAAAACAGTCAAATAGCAACACAATCGACAAAACAGGTTCAGGACCCATATTCCTTTCGCTGCATGCCACAGGTACACGGAGCAAGCAAAGATGCATTAGCTTACGCAGTTGGTGTCTTCGAGATTGAAATCAATGCGGTAACAGATAACCCGAATATATTTCCAGATTCTGACGAGATCATCTCTGCCGGCAACTTTCACGGACAACCCCTAGCGCTTGCGCTAGATTTCATGAGCATTGCGCTGGCAGAACTAGGAAGTATCTCGGAAAGGAGAACCTTTCAGTTGATCTCCGGGCAGCGTGGCCTACCAAACTTCCTGGTAAAGAATGCAGGTTTAAATTCGGGTTTAATGATTCCTCAGTATACCGCAGCATCCATTGCCAGCGAAAACAAGCAACTGGCTACACCATCATCTGTGGACTCCATTGTGTCTAGCAACGGACAGGAGGACCACGTGAGTATGGGTGCAAATGGCGCTACCAAATGCCTGCGCGTGCTTAAC
>JAQBOT010000186.1 GCA_028287885.1 Pedobacter sp. | reverse complement strand
AAAAGTAAGCGCTATACCGTTTCGGAAGATAACGTAGCTGAAGTTGTGTCTATGATGACAGGTATTCCGTTGCAACGTGTCGGACAAACAGACAGTCAAAAGCTGTTGAATATGTACGAGACCGTAGCTACCAAGATCATTGGTCAGGAAGACGCCATTAAGAAGTTAACTAAAGCAATTCAACGTACAAGGGCCGGACTAAAAGATCCTAAAAAACCAATTGGTTCTTTCATTTTCTTAGGTCCGACAGGTGTTGGTAAAACGGAGCTTGCAAAAGAGCTTGCTCGTTTCATGTTTGACAGTGATGATTCATTGATTCAGATTGACATGAGTGAGTACATGGAGAAATTTGCTGTGTCACGTTTAGTGGGAGCGCCTCCAGGATACGTAGGTTACGAAGAAGGTGGTCAGTTGACTGAGAAAGTTCGCCGTAAGCCTTATGCAGTAATCTTGCTTGATGAGATTGAGAAAGCGCATCCAGATGTGTTTAACATCTTGTTACAAGTTTTAGATGAAGGTCAGTTGACAGACAGCTTGGGTCGTAAAGTTGATTTTAGAAATACAATCATCATCATGACTTCCAACATTGGTGCTCGTCAGTTGAAAGACTTTGGTCAAGGTGTAGGTTTTTCTACTACCGCTAAAAACAACCAGGTTGATGCACACTCAAGGGGTGTCATAGAGAACGCGTTAAAGCGTGCTTTTGCTCCCGAGTTCCTTAACCGTGTTGACGATGTAGTTGTATTCAATACGCTTGGTAAAGAAGAGATCTTTAAGATCATCGACATCGAGTTGAAGTCATTGTTCGGAAGAGTTCATACTTTAGGGTACGAAATCAAGCTAAGTGATGCAGCCAAAGATTTCATTGCAGATAAAGGTTTTGATATTAACTTCGGTGCACGTCCTTTAAAACGTGCCATTCAGAAGTACCTTGAAGATCCAATTGCTGAGGAAATCTTAAAGGGTGACATCAACGAAGGTGATGTTCTGGAAATTGACTACAATAAAGAAAATGACCAGATCACAGTAGACAACAAAAACTTCGGTAAGAAGAAGAAAAAAGAAGAAGGTGCATAAAAGGTACCTACTGAATAAGGTAAAGCCCGCTATAATCTGATTATAGCGGGCTTTTTTGTTTATTAAAACTATATGGAGGTCATCATGTATTCCTAAATGTATTGGCTCTTCATTTTTGATCAGGTCGGACGAGCTAAGCACAATGCTTAAGTAACACTAGAATAAACTGGTCTGCACATTTGGAACTCTGAATTTACTGGAGTCCAGATCTATGGCAGTTGTATTAAGATTATTAAGTCGTGAATGAAGTTTGAAATTATCGCTGATGAGCTGTGCAATATTCCCGCCACCGCACATCCTTTCGCCAAACCTGCTATCGTTAACATTCCCGCCGTGACAAGACTGGATCATGTGCCATACCTTGTCAAACCTGTCTGGATAATTCTTTCCGAGCCAGTCTTTAAAGATACCGCCAATCGCGCCGTTAAGCCTGACCACCGTGTAGCCGACCCTTTTCGCTCCACGTTCAGCCACAGCCTTCAAAATCGCTGGTATTTCGTGATCACTTAAGCCAGGAATAAGAGGTGCAACCATGACCCCGACTGGGATCCCAGCTTTTGCCAACTCTTCAACTACCTTCAAGCGTTGCTTCGCCGTGGTGGTCCTTGGTTCCATCTTCAAGCGAAGATCTTCATTCAAGCTGTTTATTGATACATAGACAATGCAAAGGTTTTCCTTTGCCATTTCCTTTAGAATATCTATGTCCCTCAACACAAGCGAGTTTTTCGTTATCATACCAATTGGCTGCTTATAGTCAAGCGCAATTTGCAAGAGCTGCCGTGTTATCTTAAACTTTCGTTCTGCAGGCTGATAGCAGTCGGTGTTACCGGATAAAGAAATGATAGATGCATTCCAGCCTTTCTTCTCCAAAAACTTCTTAAACAGGTTTGGCGCATCCTTTTTAACTATGATCTTTCGCTCAAAGTCCAAACCTGCACTAAAACCCCAGTATTCATGAACATTCCTGGCATAGCAGTAGGTGCAGCCGTGCTCACAACCCTGATACGGGTTTAAGGAGTAAGCCATGCCTACGTCCGGACTGTCAACCTTATTGACAACGGATTTTGCATCCCCAAAGATGTATGAAGTCTTTTGATCCAGTTCTTCCCAGTCGTCAATTCCTTCAACGTGTTCCTTTACATAACTATTTTTTAGAAAATGGTTATGCGGATTCACCTGAGAACCACGTCCCTTAAAGTAACCGGACTGTTTTTCCTCATCTAAGTTCATTAGTTAAAATTACTAAAAATAATAGTAATACTTACACTATTTTTCAGAATTAGGAATGTAGTCCATAGGTACCGAATCTGCAATTTTCTCATAGGCCCAAAAGCCTTCAAATAGCATGGACTTAGGTTCATGAGTTCCACCGTTCGGGTAAAAGCTTACCGGTGATCTTAACAGGCGGATGATAGAAATTTGATAGTTCGGTATATCAAGCGGACGGTTGATTGACTGGCCAGACGTATTCGTGTAATTTACAGTTTCACGCTCATTGGTGTACATTACATACAACTCATCGCTGAAGTTAATTGATTTCAGCCCTAAATATTTCTGGCGAACCAGCGTGTCTAGCAGTATTTCAGATCGGTTTAGAATACTCATGTCTTTAGGCATTTGCTTTACCTTAAGCCAGTAATTCAATGCATCGTTTTCTACAGAGCCTATTCTTATCACACCATGTTGCAAAGCCATATAACGCCTGATGTTTTGATCTATAACCGTGTCGGCAGGCCGTTGTTCATTCCGTATTTTGGCAAGTTTGTAAATGATAAAACCATTTTCTTTACTAGTACCGGAGTATAGGGATTTAAAAAAATGCTGACTGGATCCATGGTAAGCAAGTTCCCTGTTTTTCTTCCAGGTGTTCTTTTTGGAGTTCGAGCCTTTTAAATCCTCAAAGGTTGGCAGACCGGCAAAGTAAACGATACGCGTTTTAAGGTTGTATTCGAACAGCTGAAGCATATACCTCATCTTATAACCAAGGGCCTTGTTCTCAATAACAAGAAAGTCACTCGATTTCACTGTTAACGTTTGTGCCTCATTGTCGAAGTCAATATTTAGCACTGCAGGATTTAGGATTTTGCATTTTGCAGAATTGGGTGTTTTCCCGATGAAGAACTCCTTAAACATGTTCAAGTACTTCTCCCGGTTTGGATCTGTGCGGATGACCACTTCATTCAACGCAATGGAGTTTTCTTGCAGTACAATTTCAATCCTTGACGATTTATCAGATAGGATCACATTCTTAGTGTAAGGGAGAAAACCCATCATTTGTACAAGCACATCATAATTCCCCGTCTTTAAGTTTGATAGGACAAACTTGCCGTCTGTGTTAGTCACGGTGGCATTCTTGTAATTACTTAAGTAAACACCGGCACCAGGTATCGTCTCACCTTTCTTGTCTTTAACAACTCCGGTGATTGATAAATTTTGCGCTGAAACAGATACAAAAACAAACAACAGCAATAAACTGCTGCAAAGGCGTTTAATCATAGGGCTAAAAATAACTATTTGGCTTTCTTTTCCTGCATAAAAAAAGCCCCGTAGGGGCTTTTTAACATATTTTATAATAAGGTTACTCAGGCTTATTTTCAATTCCTAAACGCTGCATAACTTCATCACTTACCCCAGTAGAAGAATAACCTCCATCATGAAACAAGTTCTGCATCGTAACCATACGAGTTAGGTCAGAGAACAAGGTTACACAGTAGTCTGCACAAGATTCTGCATCTGCGTTTCCAAGTGGAGCTACGGAATTGGCAAAGTCGTAGAAATCTCCAAATCCTTTGATTCCAGTACCTGCAGTGGTTTTAGTAGGAGACTGAGAAACCGTGTTAATTCTTACTTTTTTCTCCACACCATAATGGTATCCAAAGCTTCTTGCAATCGATTCTAACATAGCTTTTATGTCAGCCATATCCGTATAGAACGGATAGGTGCGTTGTGCAGCCATATAGGTTAAAGCTACAACGCTACCACCTTCAGCAATTGCATCTAATTTCTTTGCCACAGCCAGCATTTTGTGGAACGACATTGCTGAAACATCAATACCTTTCATGAAGTAATCATAATTGGACTCTGTGTAAGGAATCTTCTTACGAATATTAACACTCATACCGATGGAGTGCAGTACAAAGTCTATTTTACCACCTAATATTTCTTGTGATTTGGTAAACAAGTTGGTTAGCTCTTCTACATTGGTTGCATCTGCAGGAACAATCTGAGATCCTGTTTTCTCCGCCAACACATTGATCTCTCCCATGCGCATAGCAATCGGTGCATTTGTCAATACAAATGTAGCCCCTTCCTCATGTGCCTTTTCAGCAACTTTCCAAGCGATGGAATTCGAGTCCAATGCACCAGTAATTATGCCGCGTTTACCTTTTAATAAGTTATACATATTTTTACTTTTAATGATGTTGTTAAGTCCTTACTTAACACTTCGAAGTTGTTAATTAATTCTTTTGAGCAATCCAGGTATTATTCTTTATAGCCTAAAAGCTCCTTCGCATTGTCGAGCGCAGATTTACCCGGATTCTTGCCACTCAGCATTTCTGCTATTGCTGCTACGCGGTCGGGATCGGTTAACTTCCGTATCCCAGTGGTTGTGCGTGCGGTTTCTTCATTTTTATATACGAAATAATGTGCTTCTCCCTTTGAAGCAATTTGAGGAAGGTGGGTAATACAAACAACCTGCATGTTCTTTTCAAGATTGCCGATTACATCGCCAACCCGCAATGCGGTTTCGCCGGAGATTCCTGTGTCAATCTCGTCAAAGATCAAGGTTGGCAGTGCCATATGTTTTGCCATAATAGACTTTATAGCCAGCATTAATCTGGAAAGCTCACCTCCAGACGCCACCTTTGCAACTGGGGCAGGTGCCTGGCCTGGATTCGCGGAAAACAACAAAGTGATGTTATCTTTTCCATCCTTACCCAGTTCAGCCAATGCAGACTGTTCCAAATGTATCTTCGCATTTGGCATCCCCACCTGAAATAATATTTCAGCTACTTGTTTCTCTGAACTCTTTATTGATTTGCTGCGGTTTGTGGAGAGTTTTGTCGCCATCTTTTCTAAGGCTATTTTCTCCTGTTCAATTTCCTGCGTAAGCTTCTCTATTTCTTCATCGCCGCTGATCAGTTTAAGCAGACTTGCAGACAGCTCCTCCTGAATGGTAATTAGTTCTTCAACAGATTTGACACGATGTTTTTGCTGTAAGGCATAAATGACATCTAATCTGGTGTTGATCTCATCTATTCGTGCCGGACTAAAAACAATGTTTTCCTCTAACGTTACCGTTTCTTCAGCAACATCTTTCAGTTCGATCAATACAGAACGGAGGCGCTCATTCACACCTTCATATTCAGCTTTATATTTTTCAATACCTTGGATCTGGCTAATCGCCTCTTTTAACATCGGAAGCACAGACACTTCCTGCTCGCTTAGCAAGTTATACGTATTGACGAGGCTTCGTTTAATGCTCTCCGCATTGTTCAGTGCCTGGATCTCAGTTTCTAAAACTTCCTGCTCCCCGGGTTTCAAAGCGGCGTTCTCCAGTTCGGTAAAAAGAAATTGTTCGTAATCCTGCTTGCTTCGGGCTAGTTCGGCAGCAGACCGGAGTGTGGCAAGTTGTTTTATGTTTTTCCGGTACTCACTAAATCGAGTTCGGTAATGAGCCAAAAGCTCATCGTGATTGGCTAAGGTATCTACAACAGCCAATTGGAACGCGGGATCATTGATTTCTTGGGTAGCATGCTGAGAATGAATGTCAATTAGCTTTTCGCCAACCTGTTTCATCACGGTCAAAGTAACTGGGGTGTCGTTAATGAAAGCACGCGACTTGCCGTCGTTGGAAATCTCCCGTCTTAGTATACTTTCCTCATGAAAATCAATGTCAAGATCAGAAAATAGCTGTTTAAGGCCATCACCAGGTAACCGGAATGTTCCTTCAATAACGCATTTTTTCTCTTGATTAAAAAAGTACCTGGTCTCGGCACGCTGGCCTAAAATTAAAGACAAAGCACCCAGCATAATAGATTTACCTGCTCCGGTTTCGCCGGTGATGATGTTTAAACCTTTTTCAAGTTCCAGTTCAACACTATCAATTAAAGCATAGTTGCGTATTGAAAGTTTTTGTAGCATATTCCTTTGCTAAATTATGAAAACTTAGCCAATCGATGTTTATTCTTTATAAACAAAAAAGGCAGAGAAAGTTTCTGCCCGGTAATCTTTTATATGCCTAGTAGTGCTTTAGCAACAAGTAATTGACATGTTGCTGGTCCAAGATATCCTCTAATTAGAATCTTTGGTTACCGTATTCAATTCATTCAACTCCTTCTGTAGCTCTGGAGTAATCATAAGCTTGTTCATTTCCCTCGACTTCAGCCTAAGCTGTTCATTTAGCTTCTTAAATTTCTTCTGCTGCTCCAAAGAATTCATGTTCTTATTCAACATTTCTGCCTGCTTCTCCATTTCAAGTCCCAACTTTTTCCACTTGGCTTTCTCTTCAGGAGAGTTAAATTTCTTTTCGAATAGCTCACCTTGTTTTTGCATGTCTAGCCCCAGTTTTCTCCATTTGGCTTTCTCTTCAGGAGAGTTAAACTTCTTTTGAAATAGCTCGGCTTGTTTACCCATTTCTTTGCCAAGCTTTTCCCATTTGGCTTTTTCTTCTGGGGAGTTGAACCTTTTTTCAAATACTTCTCCTTGCTTGCGCATCTCTAAACCCAGTTTTTCCCATTTGGCTTTTTCCTCCGGACTGTTGAATTTAAGAGCAATTGCTTCCGCATTCTTTC
>JAQBOT010000166.1 GCA_028287885.1 Pedobacter sp. | reverse complement strand
AACCTTCCTAGGGCTTGGGTGAAAAGTAATTTGCTTTGTGTTAACCTTTTAGTAGTTTTAAATACTAAACTTAAATATGTATTTAAAACTCAACTTAGGACTCTCATTGGCCGTTCTGGCCTTTGTTGCGGGTTGCCAGAGTAAAGGGACGGAGAAGTCGAATGCTGATGTGGATCAAAGAACCGTGTTTTTTGATAGATCAGGCATGGATACGACCGTGAACCCAGGTGATAACTTCTTTCTTTATGCCAACGGAACTTGGCTAAAGAAAACGGAGATTCCCAAAACGGAAACCGGTTGGGGCTCGTTTTACACCTTGTACAATCAGAATATTAAAAATCTACAGAGCATATTGGAAGCAGCTGGCAAGGAGGATCAAAAGCAGGGTTCTGCGGGACAGAAAGTTGCAGATCTTTATACCAGCGGAATGGATACTGTTACCATTGAGAAGCTGGGCATTAAGCCGTTAAAGCCATTGTTTGATAAGATAGATCAGATTAAAGACTACAAGCAAATGATCGCATTCCTCGCAGATGGCTACCAAAATGGAGAGGGTGATTTGTTTGACTTTTATGTTGGCCCAGACGATAAGCTGAGCAACAAGAATGCAGCTAACTTCTCTCAATCTGGGATTTCGCTTCCAGAGAAGAGCTACTATTTTAATAATGATGCACAAACCAAAAAGATCCGCACGGAGTTCCTAAAATATGCAACCAAGCTTTTTACCTTAACCGGAGTTGATGCCGCAAATGCCTCGAAGTATGCCGACAATGTGTTAAAACTGGAAACAGCCATTGCGAATTCACATTCAACGCCGGTTGAATTGCGTGATCCGCAAAAGAACTACAACAAGTTCTATGTTGCAGATTTACAAAAGCAAACACCTAATATCGACTGGAAGGATGTACTTAAACGTCTTAAGATAAAGACGGACACCTTGTTGGTTGGTCAGCCTAAATATTACCAGAGCTTAAACACGCTATTTGCGACGCAACCTATTGAGATCTGGAAACAAAAGTTAAAATTTGATGCAGCAAATAACGCCTCAACAGCTTTGGGTAAAGCTTTCCGTGATGCGCGGTTTGAGTTTTATGGAAGAACACTGAGTGGACAGCAGGCACCTACCGAGCGCTGGAAAACCATTGTAAACAGCACAGATAGGAATCTTGGTGAGCTACTTGGTCAGCTGTATGTGGAGCAGTACTTTAAGCCTGAAGCAAAAGAACGCATGCTATCTTTGGTTAACAACTTACAGAAGGTTTACCACAGCCGCATGGAGAAGTTGGATTGGATGAGTCCGGAAACCAAAGAAAAGGCAGAAGCCAAGCTTGCCGCATTTATCAAGAAAATTGGATATCCGGATAAATGGAAGAAGTATGATGATGTAGAGATCTCAAAAGGAACTTACTATGCCAATCTGCAATCCTCCGATAGGCATGCCTACAAAGAGATGATTGATAAGTTGGGTAAGCCGGTGGATAAAACCGAATGGGTAATGACACCGCCAACGGTAAATGCCTATTACAATCCTTCCTTCAATGAAATTGTGTTCCCAGCAGGGATCCTTCAATTTCCATTCTTTGACTTCAATGCAGATGATGCAATCAACTATGGCGCGATCGGAGCTGTTATTGGTCATGAGATGACCCATGGGTTTGATGATCAGGGACGCCAATATGATAAGGATGGAAACCTTAAAGAATGGTGGACAGCAGCTGACGCGACCAAGTTTACCGCAAAAGCAAAGAAGGTAACGGAGCTGTACAATGGATTTACATTAATGGATGACCAGCATGTGAATGGATCGTTAACGCTTGGTGAGAACTTAGCTGATATCGGTGGTTTAAACATTGCCTACGAAGCCTTCAAGTTGACCCAACAAGGTAAGGGAAATACAAAGATTGATGGACTTAGTCCTGACCAACGTTTTTTCTTAAGCTTTGCCCAAGTATGGCGTATTAAGACAAGAGATGAAACAATGCGCGTTCGGTTGAAAACGGATCCCCATTCACCGGAGATGTTCAGAGTAAATGGACCGGTTTACAGCATGGAAGCGTTCTACAAGGCGTTCAATATTCAGCCTACGGCTAAGATGTTTGTTGCACCTGCCAACCGTGTAGGTGTCTGGTAGCTTCCTTTTTTGTATCGGCATAGATATTGCATAAATAGAGAAAATCTATATTATGAACGTGAAACGAACTTTTGGAACTATCCTTACAATTTTGGGAATTATCGGCTTGATCTATGCTGGTTATGGCTTTACACAGCATGATGCGCAATCGAGACAGCTGATTGTGTATGGTATAATTGGTGTGATCTTCTTTTTCTCAGGTATCGGTTTGGTTAAGAATACAAAAGACGAAGCCTAAAGATATCTTGTAAATGTTGATTTCTGTATTGGGCTTTTTAGCACTTCGGAAATCAACATTTTTCATTTAATGCCCTGAAAGTCAATTTGTTATCGTTTCCTTAAAAATAATACTGCATAAAAAAATCCCCCTGGAATACAGGAGGACTTCAAATTCTTTAGTATTATTTATTCTTCAATCAGATCTTTCTTAACCGGATCAAGGATGCGCCCACCTTTATAGAAATATCGAGAATAATAAGGTTCATTAAGATTGCTGATTACAACACCTCTGGAAACAGATGCATGAGCAAAACGATCATCACCCAGGTAAATTCCGATGTGGGTAATGCTCGCACTATGGATTTTAAAGAATACAAGGTCTCCTTCTTTTAGTTCATCTTTAGGCAATGGGTTAACCATGCTGAAGATATCTCTTGAGTTACGAAGGATGGTTGTGTTGAAAACTTTATCGTAAATCGCTTTGGTGAAGGCCGAACAATCGATCCCTTTTTCTGTGTTTCCACCGAATCTGTAGGGAGTTCCGATCCATTCATAAATGAACTTATAAAGTTTTAAGTTCGACGTTGCATCTACTGCAACACCCATCACTTGGGAAAAATATTGGGATGCCAAGTTATCGGGATCTTCTAATTTGTTGGTTTCTTTGCTCTTAGTTTGTGCTTTAAGTGCCGTTAGGCTGCACATCGTAATTAAGGTAGAAAACAAAAACTTTTTTATCATGCTATACAATAAGTTTGGGTAAAAGAGTACTTACACTTAAACGTACACCGTAATGGTGTTATGTTTGACTCTCAAAACTACGTCAAATACGTTTGTAATCCAAATATCATCCAAGATATTTCGAAAGTTATTAACATTAACGCTTTTGTTAGTGTGTATTTTACATCTATTCCTTCGATATATTCCAATAAAAAACTAGATTTGCTCTCGTAAAAAAATGTAATACCCCCAAAAATGAGTGCAGTAGAAATTAATAAAGATACCTATCTGAAGTGGTTTGAGTCGATGTTGCTGATGCGCAAGTTCGAAGAGAAAACTGGACAACTTTACGGACAACAGAAGATCCGTGGATTTTGTCATTTATATATTGGGCAGGAAGCAGTTGTTGCTGGTGCGATCTCTGCACTACAACCTGGAGATTCTATGATCACTGCTTACCGTGATCACGCTCATGCTTTGGCTAAGGGTGTTAGTGCAAACAGCATAATGGCCGAGATGTACGGAAAAGCTACTGGCTGTTCTAAGGGAAAAGGTGGTTCCATGCACATGTTTAGCAAGGAATTTAACTTCTACGGTGGACACGGCATTGTTGGTGGTCAGATTCCTCTAGGAGCTGGTATCGCCTTCGCAGAAAAATATAAAGGCACAAAAAATCTAAATGTTTGCTATATGGGCGACGGTGCTGTTCGTCAGGGTGCTTTAAACGAAGCATTCAATATGGCGATGCTATGGAAGCTACCAGTAATCTTTGTTTGTGAGAACAATGGTTACGCTATGGGTACTTCATTGCAGCGTACAACGAACATGATTGATATCTATAAAATGGGATTGGGTTTTGATATGCCATGTGCACCAGTTGACGGTATGGATCCGGTTGCTGTTCACAATGCAATGGATGAAGCTGCTCAACGTGCACGTAACGGAGAAGGACCTACCTTCTTAGAGATGCGTACCTACCGCTACCGTGGACACTCGATGTCTGACCCCGCAAAATACCGTACGAAAGAAGAATTGGAAGATTATAAATCCAAAGACCCGATCGAAAACGTAAGAGAAGTTATCCTTGCGGAAAAGTATGCAGATCAAGCCTGGATTGAGGGTGTAGAAGCTAAAGTTAAACAGATCGTTGATGACTCGGTTAAGTTTGCAGAGGAGTCACCATGGCCTGAGGCTTCTGAATTATATACTGATGTATACGTTCAGACTGATTATCCTTACGTACTAGATTAATTTTAAACTAATTTCAATTGATAATATAGAATGGCTGAAGTAGTTAAAATGCCCAAAATGAGCGACACCATGACTGAAGGTGTTATGGCTAAGTGGCATGTAAAAGTTGGCGATAAAGTTAAAAGCGGTGATGTTATGGCCGAAGTGGAAACCGATAAGGCGACCATGGATTTGGAGTCATATTGGGATGGAACCATTCTATACATCGGGGTTGAAGAAGGTAAAGCTGTTCCTGTTGATGCTGTAATTGCCGTTATCGGTAAAGAAGGCGAAGACTATAAGGCTGCTTTAGATGCTGAAGGTGCTGCCTCGGCTCCGGCTCCGGCTGCTGCTGAAAAACCAGCTGATACTGAAAAGGCATCGATACCTGCTGCTCCATCGGCAACAGGTGCTGCATTATCGGATGCAGACATCGAGAAGATGGGCGTAACCGTAGTTCGTATGCCTTTATTAAGTGATACAATGACCGAAGGTGTTATTGCAGAATGGCATAAAAAAGTAGGTGATAAGATAAAAGAGGATGATATTCTTGCCGACGTTGAAACCGATAAGGCTACAATGGAGGTGATGGGTTATGCAGAAGGTACCTTATTGCACATTGGTGTAGAAAAAGGACAGGCTGCAAAGGTAAATGGTATTATCGCGATCGTTGGTCCGGAAGGAACAGATATCACAGCGATCCTTAACCAGGGTGATGCACCAGCAGCATCTGCTGCAAACGGACAACCTGCGGCTGCGACCCAGGAACAACCTGCTGCACAGGAAGCTGAACCTGCCGCAACGGTTGCTGCAGATGGAAGTCGCGTTAAAGCTTCTCCATTAGCCAAAAGAATTGCCAAAGAAAAAGGAATAGATCTTTCACAAGTTGCAGGTACTGCAGATGGTGGCAGGATTATAAAGAAAGATATTGAAAACTTCAAGCCAGCTGCTGCAGCTCCAAAGGCTGCCGAAGCACCTGCACAGGCTGCTGAGAAGCCAGCTGTTCTTCCGCAGTTCATTGGTGAGGAGAAATTTACCGAGAAGCCGGTAACCCAAATGCGTAAGGTGATAGCGAAGCGTCTTGCTGAAAGCTTGTTCACTGCACCGCATTTCTACTTAACCATGTCTATCGATATGGATGGCGCTATTGCAGCTCGTGTTAAAATGAATGAGTTTGCTCCAGTTAAAATATCATTTAATGACATGGTTCTTAAAGCTGCGGCAGTTGCTTTAAAACAACATCCTAATGTGAATTCATCATGGTTAGGTGACAAGATTCGTTACAATGAGCATGTGAACATTGGTGTGGCCGTAGCGGTTGAAGATGGCCTGCTTGTACCGGTGGTTCGTTTTGCTGACGGCAAATCATTGTCACGCATCTCTGCTGAAGTAAAAGACTTCGCACAACGTGCTAAAGCTAAAAAATTACAGCCTGCAGATTGGGAAGGTTCTACATTTACCATTTCCAACCTGGGTATGTTCGGAATAGATGAATTTACAGCGATCATTAACCCACCTGATGCATGTATTCTTGCAATTGGCGGTATATCACAGGTTCCTGTGGTTAAAAATGGCGCTGTTGTACCAGGAAACGTCATGAAAGTAACTTTAAGTTGCGATCACAGGGTGGTAGACGGTGCAACGGGTTCTGCATTCTTGCAAACATTTAAAGCCTTGCTGGAAGAACCGGTGAGATTATTGGTTTAAATAATTCAATTATAGAAAAGCTGCTTCGGCAGCTTTTTTTATGCCTTTTAGTTTTTGTACTTTTGCGGCTATGTCAAACATTAAGCCCGCTCTAGCAAAAGGAACCCGCGACTTCTCTCCCCAGGAAATGGTTAAGCGTAACTATATTTACGATACCATTAAGGCGGTATTTAAGAAGTTTGGCTATGCGGAGATTCAGACTCCATCTATGGAGAATTTGTCGACGCTTACTGGAAAGTACGGGGAAGAGGGCGATAAGCTGATCTTTAAGATTTTAAATAGCGGCGACTATCTTTCTAAAGCTAACCCAGAGCTCTTGGCTAATAAGAACTCAAATGCGCTTACTTCTTCAATCTCTGAAAAAGCGTTGCGGTACGACCTAACTGTACCTTTTGCACGTTACGTAGTGATGCATCAGAATGAGATAACCTTGCCTTTTAAGCGTTTTCAGGTGCAGCCCGTGTGGCGTGCAGATCGACCTCAAAAAGGCCGATACAGGGAATTCTACCAGTGCGACGTGGATGTTGTTGGATCAGATAGCCTTTTAAACGAGGCTGAGTTTATTCTGATCTACCAGGAGGCACTTTCTAATCTTGGCTTGAGCGACTTTACGATAAAGATTAACAACCGTAAGATACTTACGGGAATTGCCGAGATCATCGGCAAGCCTGAGCTGATCATTGACATGACAGTTGCAATAGATAAGCTCGATAAAATAGGTTTTGAAGGCGTAACCAAAGAACTGCTGGAAAAGGGTTTCACGGAGGCCGACATTAACACACTACAACCAGTGATCTTACTTGAAGGATCCACCACAGATAAGCTTTCCCGTTTGAAAGAAGTCCTGGCTTCTTCAGAAACCGGGTTGAAAGGGATTGCCGAGATCGAGACCGTGTTCGGATATGTACGACAATTTATAGGAGGTACGGAAATCGGGGAAGCACTGCAGCTTGAGCTTGATATTACCTTGGCACGCGGGCTGAACTACTATACAGGGTGTATTTTTGAGGTGAAAACCAATGAGGTAGCCATGGGCAGCATTGGTGGTGGGGGGCGTTATGACGACCTTACCGGAATGTTTGGCTTGAAGGGATTAACAGGCGTTGGAGTTTCTTTTGGCGCCGACCGCATCTATGATGTTCTTCAAGAGTTGAACTTATTCCCTGAATCAACAGCAGCAGGAACCAGGGTGTTGATTAGCAACTTCGATGCACAGGCAGAATCCTATGCTTTACCGATCGTTCAGCAGTTGAGACAAGCAAACGTAGCTACGGAGATCTATCCGTCCTCAGCCAAGCTTAAAAAGCAAATGGCCTATGCAGACGATAAGAACATTCCTTACGTGGTTCTAATTGGCAGTGATGAAATGGAGAGTCACACCCTAACGCTAAAAGACATGAAGTCTGGCATCCAACAAAAGCTAACCATAGCTGGGATCCTGGATTTCCTTACTGCAGAAGACAGCTAAGATTTGAGTGGATTGTTAAGCGAATAAACAATTGCCTTTTAAGGTTTGTTATACAGCCAAATTAGGAAGAAAGAACATGAGATCTATCTGGAAGGGTTCAATTGGGTTTGGACTTGTTAACATACCAATTAAGCTGTATTCTGCTGTCCAGAACAGTGGCCTGAATATGGACATGCTTGATGCGAAAGACCATGCGCACATTAAATTTCAGCGGATTAACGAGAACACCCACAAAGAGGTGGAATTTGATAAGATTGTGAAAGGCTACCTGCTGGATGATAAGTATGTGATCCTCGAAAAACATGATTTTGAAGAGGCAAGTCCGGAGAAAACCAAGATGATTGAACTGGAGAACTTCGTGGATATTTCAGAAATCAACCCCATCTATTATGAAACTTCTTATTATGCAGAGCCTGAGACGCAAGGTAAGAAGGCTTATGCTTTATTGTTGAAAGCGTTACAGCAAGTTAAAAAAGCCGGCGTTGCGCGCTTTGTGCTGCGGAGTTCTGAAAATCTATGTGTCATTCACCCAAGGGGCAATGTTTTAGTGGTCACGAAAATCCGCTTTGCTGAGGAAATCCGTTCTGCAGAAGAGATTAAAGTACCGCCACTGGATTCTGTAAGTAAGAAAGAACTGGATGTAGGTCTAGCCTTGATTAAACAATATACTTCTGAATTCAACATTGAAAGTTTTAAGGATGAATACACCCAGGAACTGTTAAAGATTATCAAAGCGAAGGCTAAAGGAAAACGTGCTACGGTTAAGAAACTTAAACCTCGGGAGGAAGCCAGTACAGACCTTTACAGTCAGCTTATGCAGAGTCTAAGTAAGAAAGAAGCGTAGAGGTTAGATGTAGTTCTTGCCTGCCAATATACCTTCAATCCTGTCCAGCAAATCGTCTATATCAAATGGCTTAGCCAAAAATCCATTGGGCTTATGTTCCCCATGTTGGAGGTTTTCTTCCGTATACCTCGCCGAGATCATCAACACAGGTATATCCTTGGTGTTGTGGTTGTTTCTGAGGTCCTGTAATAAAACCCGTCCGTCGGCATCAGGTAGCATGATGTCTAGAATTAAAAGATCTGGCCTTACCTCATCTATATGCTGCATGTAATTTGCACTCTTGCTTAAACCATTCACGTTGTAGGCTTCACTTTGCAGGATCAGTGTGATCACGTCCAGAATGGCGTGATTGTCTTCAATAACCAAAATGTTCTTGTGCGTATTGGAATGGTTCTTCAAGTCTTGATAATTAGGATTACAAATATATCAAGCTGGGACTATGTTTGAAATATTTTAAGCAGTTTATACAATAATTTTTTAATCGATGAAACCTTTTAGCTTGTGGATGGTCTTATTAGTAAGTTTAAAGGTTAGGTTTAGGCACAATTGTGGCGATTGTGCCTTTCCTTTTTATACATGCGGCCGGTAGGTTGCCGTGTTCACCACTGCTTTAAGCTCCTGTAAGATCGTGTATAAGCCAAAGTTGGTGCGGTTCACATAGATAAAATGCTTAACACCACGCGCTTGTTTAAACTCCGGCATTTTTGAAACTTTCTCCCCATAAGCGTATAGATCATCAAAAAACTGTTGCTGACTGAAGTCAAAAGTATCGCTCATATAGGGCTTTGCAAACAAGCCGATCATTTCCCTATAGGCTTTATAGTAGAATTCTACCTGCGCCGGTTTATCGGTCTTATGAATCATTTCCAGCTTTCTGAACGCATCTAATGTCTTTGCCTTGTCGTTCATGATGCCCGCAGATACCAGGGAGAAGAAAGGATAGTAGAAGTCGTCTGGAAGCTCTTTTATACAACCAAAATCAATAACCCCAAGCTTTTCCTCAGGTGTGATCAGGAAGTTTCCGGGATGTGGATCTGCATGTACTGCACGCAATTCATGCTGCTGAAAATTATAGAAGTCCCATAAAGCCTGTCCGATTTTATTTCTTAAGTCTTGGCTCGGATTGGTTTTTAGGAATTCTTTTAGGTGCATGCCCTGCAGCCAGCCCATGGTAATAATCCTCTTTGCTGATAGTTCGGGATAGTACGTCGGAAATACCACATTCTGCAGATTCTTGCAAGCCTCAGAAAACTGGATGGAGCGGCGTACTTCAAGCTCGTAGTCAGTTTCTTCCAGTAAGCGTTCCTCAACCTCCTTAACATAGATATTCAGTTCTTTCTCACTCATCCCAAGCAATCTGAAAGCAAAAGGCTTTACCAGTTTCAGGTCTGAAGAGATGCTGTCTGCAACGCCTGGATATTGGATCTTAATGGCAAGCTTGTTGCCATTGAGGTAGGCTTCGTGTACCTGGCCAATGGATGCAGCGTTGCTGGAAACAGAATTGAACTTATCGTAAATTTGTTCAGGCGTTTTTCCGAAGTGTTTCGTGAAGGTCCGTACGATTAGTGGGCCGGATAGTGGGGGTGCGTTGTACTGCGATTGGGTGAACTTATCAACGTAGGATTTGGGCATGATATTCTTATCCATACTGAGCATTTGCGCAATTTTCAATGCACTGCCTTTCAGTTCACTTAAAGACTTATAAATATCGGTCGCATTGTCCTCATTAAGCTCTGCCCGATCCATATCTGGATTGAATAGCTTTTTAGAATAGTGCTTAATGTAATTGCCCCCGATCTGAAAACCTGTCTTAACGAATTTAGCCGAACGTTGTGTCTTTGTGGT
>JAQBOT010000153.1 GCA_028287885.1 Pedobacter sp. | reverse complement strand
TTCAAGGATGTAGTGTTTGTTTGCCGCTGAGTTGCTCTTGATCTTAATTTTAAACCAATAATTGGTGTTTAGATCAAGAGTTTGAGGAGTACTGCTTAGACTTGGGCGAAACTGTTTATCTATATCTTCATTTTGAAGGTCTTGTAGCGTAAGTTTTCCAGTTGCATCTTTAAGAACTTCAATTTCATTGTAGGTGAAAATGTGCTGATCCACATTGTCTTTGATCTCTACTGGACTTTGTGCGGACGCTGAAGTAAATGCAAGGAGGAATAAAAGTATATAGGAGTAAAAGCTTTTTGTGTTAAGCTTTGAAAAATATCTAACCATTTGAGCTGCAAAGATAAGGAATTCCTTGCTTCACATAATTTGCCGTGGGAATCATGCTTATTTATCTGACTTTACAAAGACACGTTTTATGTCATCGATAAACCGCTGCTCGTCTCCTCGGATAATCTGCCGATACGCATCAAAATCTTTGCTGTGCTGTTCAAAATCTTGTAAACACGACTTTACCAAAGCAATAATCTTGTCAATGTTGGCCGTTGAATCTGGAATTTTATATCTACTAGGTATAGTCACATCTTCATCGTACTTAGCGGCGCCCTGCTTACCTGTAATTATACAACACTTCATGATTGCCGCCTCTCTTGGAAAGCGGTCTTTTCCAGGGTGATTACCGAAGTCGATATATACCTTGGATCTTGCAAGTAAATCAGCAACCTGTGTTGGAGTCATATTTTGTATGGGCACCCAGGTTAGATCTGGTGCCTTAGCGATGATCTTTTCCGTAAACTTGATGCCCTTTTTTGGGTTGTACAAAACAAGGTTTTCTTTCTTTGCAGTCTGAACCTCATCGGCGCGCGCCAAAAATGTGATGCTTAAGTAGTCCGATAGATACTCGGCATTGATTTTCTTTTTCCTAAGGAATTCGATGGCATAGTGCGACTGTGCCAAGTGATAATCGTACTTTTTTTCTATCACTTCGGATGCAAAAAAACGTTTCTCAGGGATCTTTAAATCTGCTAGAACTGGAATCTTGGCGATATTGCGCGGGATTGTTCTTTTGTAAAGTTTTTTGAAAAAGTTATCGATGCTTAACCACCAGATACATTTCCTTATGTCATTGAAGCCTTCCAGAGTATTAAACTTTGAAGCCAAGGCTTCAGGAACTATAATAAGGTTTTTTCTATCATTTACGATTGTGTCAGCAGCTTTAGTTCCATAAACTTTATAGTTTTCGTGTACCGGATCATCATGTTTTGGATGATAATACATGAATGCATTAATACCATAAGTTTCAAGTTTATTAGCCAGTTGGTACATCAACTCGGGGCCTCCCGAGGCATATGCTGGTGGGCACAGCAGGTATACAATTGCGTCTTTGCCTATTTCAATCATAAATAATCTATTAAGGATCTATACAACAGTCACTTACTTCTAAATCAATTTCTAGCGATTGAGCAAGAAATTAGAATGGAACGCCTGCCCTTAATACGAATTTTATTGTTTTTTATTACTCGAACTACCTGATTATCAGTAGAATTTGTATGAAAGTGCTTCATGTTGATAGCTACTTAACCAATTGTCGATTGTGTCGGTGATGTTTTTGTTACAAAGTCCTCCTTATCTGGCTTTACTTCGGAGTTAAAGCATTAGCGTCAAGTTTATTAGGTATTTATTGGCTTTTTCAGGACAACGGGTTGCTGAAAAGCAACCTAAAGGACCTGTAACAAAACCTTCCTCATGCAGACTAATGAGGAAAATTGTAGAAAGAATATATGAAAAGAATTTTACTAATGTGTTTGGGATTACTGCTGATGATTACTGCTAAGGCACAGTTTCAAATGAACGGTGGTACATCAAAGATTACCGTGACGGGAAGAATATCAGCGACAATATTAGACTCAATAACGCATAAGCCGGTTGATTACGCGACTACAGCTTTAGTCAGGTTGAAAGACAACAAATCGATAAATGGGGGGGTGACGGATGAAAAGGGCAAGATCGTCCTTCAGAATATCTCACCAGATCAATATAAACTGACCATAGGATTTATAGGCTTTGAAACCAAAACCATATTGGTTAGAACTACTCCGGAGAAGCCGGACAACAATGTAGGTGTTATTTACCTTAGATCTATGGCAAGTAACCTCGCTGAGGTGACGATTACTGGTCAGAAAGCATTGGTTGAGACAAAGATTGATAAGCTGGTGTACAATGCAGAACAAGATGTTACCCTGGCCGGCGGAAATGCAGGTGATGTGATGCGTAAAGTTCCGATGCTTTCCGTGGATATTGAGGGTAATGTTTCTCTTAGAGGAAGTTCTCAGGTACGGGTGCTGATTAATGGAAAACCTTCTAGCACGATGGCAAACAGCGTTGCTGATGCCTTGCGAATGATTCCGGCGGAGCAGATTAAAAGCGTAGAAGTGATTACGAGCCCTTCTGCTAAATACGATGCTGAGGGATCTGGTGGTATCATAAACATCATTACAAAAAAGAAAACAGCACAAGGTGTAAATGGCTCAGTAAATACCTCATTCGGTACGCGCCAAAACAATGGGAACTTCAGTTTAAACAGTCGCCAGGGCCGTCTTGGTATTACGAGCAACATCGGTGTGCAATATGCAATACCCCAAAATACACGCATTGAATTGTTGAACGAGAACTACCTGCAACAGACATCTTTGGCTCAAAATGGATTTACCAGGGCGAAGAGATATGGTGGAAACGGTGGTGTAGGCGTAGATTATGATTTCAATAACTATAGCAGCGTCTCCACAAATGTGAAGTTTAATCGCTTTGAGAATGGATCAAACGGAAGTTTAGACGTACTGAACACAACACCCGCAGGCACAAGTAGCTATTCTCGTTTTACAGAAAATACTGGGATTGTGCATAATGTGGACTGGAGTGCAGATTACAGGAAGACGAGTAAACGTGACGGAGAAGAGTTTACGGTTTCTGGCCAGGCTTCTTTTGGAAGAAATACCAACAAGTTTAACACCACGTATGTGTCAGCAGGAACAAGTCCCGATCCTGTAATTGGCGACAATACAGGAAAGAACAATGAATATACACTACAATCGGATTATACTTATCCTTTTTCTAAGGTAGTTATCCTGGAAACCGGGTTAAAGGGGATTTTTAGAACGATAGCGAGTAAGTACCAGAATACCAATCAGGATTTTGATTATGATCAGAATGTTGCTGCGGCTTATGGAGTGATCAGTTTTAAGCTGGCTAAGAAAACAAACTTGAAAGCAGGTCTGCGGGCTGAGTACACGAATATTTCTGGCCTTGCCGGAAACAGTCTGGACTTTAAAAATGACTATTATAACCTTTTTCCAAGTGCCATCATTTCGCAAACTTTATCTGCCTCTACAACCTTGAAGTTGAGCTACAACAGAAGAATGCAACGCCCAAGTTTGTTTTACCTGAATCCTTTCCTTGATGAGAGTGATCCGGAGAACCAGAGAAGAGGAAACCCGGCGTTAAGTCCCGAGCTTACTGACGTGATGGAGTTGGGCTATTCTACCTACATCAAAGGATCTGTGATCAATGCTTCGGTATTTTACAGGAATACACAGGATGTGATTGAAAGCGTGTATACGCCTGCAGAAAAGCTGACTTCTTATTTCAATGTTGGTACGAGCAGGTCATACGGTTTTAACACTTTTGCCTCTTATAATCCGCTACCAAAATGGACCTTGATGGGGAACTTTAGTTTGAG
>JAQBOT010000132.1 GCA_028287885.1 Pedobacter sp. | reverse complement strand
TATGGAGTGTAGGTTTTCCGCGCGATCAAAATCTTCATCTTGTAAAGCATAGATGATATCAAATCCACTCACCCAAAACAGAACGGCAAATGAATACATGACCGGCACCACATTAAATGCGCCGGTTACTGCAATGTAAGCTCCAATAGGTGCCAGAGATAAGCCCAATCCCAAAACCAGGTGGCACAATGCAGTAAAGCGTTTGGTATAGCTGTAGAACAGAATTACAAACAAGGCTACGGGTGCAAGGTACAGGCACAAACTATTGATAAATGCTGTGGTAATCACAAACAACACACAATTAGCAATTACAAAGATTAAAGCTTCGTTGGCAGATATTTTTCCCGCAGGAATATCCCGCATCACCGTTCTCGGATTTTTGGCATCTATGTTCCTGTCCAGATAGCGGTTAAAAGCCATGGCCGCATTCCTTGCAAACACCATGCATAAGAGCACCAAGACAAGCAAGTACCAGTGGAAAGGATTTGACGTTGTGGTTACGCCCAAAAAGAAACCAATAAGTGCGAACGGCAAGGCAAAGATAGAATGGGCAAAAAGGACAAGGGAAAAATACTTTTTCATACCTGGTCTATGAATTCTCCTTAGGTGTTAAAACAGGCATTACAAAATCCTCGTTTACCTCGGTTATGAAATTAAGGATCTCATCCCGCCCCAGGCCTTTTTCTGCTGAACTAATAAATAGTGGCGGGATCTCTTCAAACCACCCTGCCAATTGTTTTCTAAATAGGGCGACGTTAGAATCAGTCTTCGGCGCAGATTGTTTATCAGCCTTGGTAAAAACCAATGCGAAGGGCACCTGGATTTCACCAAGCCAGCAGCAAAACTCAAGATCTATCTTTTGAGGTTCTAGTCGGCTATCGATTAGAACGAAAATACATTGTAGGGATTCACGCTTGGTCAGGTAGTTACGAATAAACTTCTCCCAACTCTCGCGACTGCTTTTAGAAACTTTGGCATAACCATATCCTGGTAAATCAACGATGTACCATTTTTCATTGATCAGAAAGTGATTAATCAGCTGAGTTTTTCCAGGTCGCTGAGATGTTTTTGCAAGTCCATGCTGGTTAACAAGCATGTTAATTAACGAGGATTTACCCACGTTGGAGCGGCCGATAAAAGCGTACTCCGGCATATTGGCAACAGGCAAAGCCGAAACCTTGGTATTGCTGCAAATAAATGTTGCTGATTTTATAATCATTTTACAAAGGTAGAAAATTAGTTTTCAACAATACTTATCTTTGCCAAAGACCATGAATGAAAATATAACTCCCTACCATAGTGAAAATGCTACCAAGAAAGAACAGGTGGCCACCATGTTCAACAACATCTCAGGTACTTACGATTTTTTAAACCATTTTCTTTCCCTGGGTATCGACATTCTTTGGCGTAAAAAAGCAATCAGAACTTTAAAGTCACTTCAGCCGCGGAATATTCTTGATGTCGCAACTGGCACCGGCGATTTCGCGTTCGAGTCGATAAAGATTCTGAATCCCGAGAAAATAGTAGGTGTAGACATTTCCGTGGGCATGCTTGATGTTGCCCGCAAGAAAATACAGGAACGCAACTTAGGTCATATCTTTTCTGTGAAACTTGGTGATTCTGAAATGCTGCCCTTTGAGGACAACAACTTTGACGCGATCACAGTGGCATACGGTGTACGAAACTACGAGAATCTCGAGAAGGGTCTTGCCGATATGTATCGGGTGTTAAAGCCGGGTGGCAAAATCGTTATCCTAGAATTTTCAAAACCTAAGCAATTCCCTATAAAGCAAACTTATAACTTCTATTTTAAGCACATCACTCCGTTTTTTGGTCGGTTATTTTCTAAGGATGCTCGTGCCTATGAGTACCTTCCTGAATCAGTTGCAGCTTTTCCTGATGGCACTGCTTTTACCAACCTTATGGAAACTGTTGGCTTTAACCAAACCAAACAGATAACTTTAACGTTTGGTATTAGTTCAATATATACAGGCATAAAATAAACCATCGATTGCATGAAGAAAATACTTACCCTCCTTGTTTTAATAATTAGCAGTACCATAACAGCAAAATCTCAGAATTGGGGAGGAGGAGTAGACGAAGAGAAGATCCATTTTGGGTTTACATTCCAATATGTCTCTTCAGAGTTCAAAGTGTTTAAAACACCCGAATGGAGGGGACCTTTTCCAAGATACGATGATTTTACTACACCGCCCAACAAGTTAACGCGCATAGCTCCCAAACGTACCCCTGGTTTCGGGATTGGTTTTGTAGTAAATAACAGGTTAAACAGGAATATGGACCTTCGCCTAACTCCCACATTGGTGTTCAGCGACCGTCAGCTCCAGTATGTTTACGCAAACAACCAAAACGATAGTGTAAACAACAACATTACACAGAAGATCCAATCTACCATGGTTGATTTCCCCTTGAGTCTGAAAATCAAGTCGGACAGAAGAAAGAATTACAGAGCTTACCTGGTCGGTGGTCTTAAGTATTCCATGGACATCACATCGGATAAGAAAACCAGTAACGAAGGCAAGTCTGTCATCGATATGGTAATCCAAAACCGCAAAAACTTTGTGTCTTATGAAGCAGGTTTGGGACTGGACCTCTATTT
>JAQBOT010000131.1 GCA_028287885.1 Pedobacter sp. | reverse complement strand
TCTCCTGTTCCGGAACTTCGGCTTTAGGGCCATAAGCTCCTGTTGCAACAATTGCACGGGTTGCAACCAGCATTCTTGGTCCCGGAATAACACCTTTTTCAATCGTCTTTTTCAGGCTCACATCATCATACATGGCACCTTCAGTACCAAGGTCACGTACGGTTGTAACACCGGCAAGCAATGTACGTCTTGCATGCTCAACGGCACGTGCGGTTCTCTCCACTCGACTTTCGTTCAAAACCTGGTCGTTCCAGCTTGTTTCATTATAGGGGTGGAGGAACAAATGGGAATGACCCTCAATCATCCCTGGCAATAATGTACATCCCGGAAGCTCTACAACGATAACAGAATCTTCTCCCTGCATGGAAAGGGAGGCGCCAGCTGCAACAATTTTGTTCCCTTTTACAAGAACTTCCCAATCTTTATGCATCACATCCCCATCAAAAACCTGTGCAGGTTTCAAACGATAACTATTCTGTGCAAATGTTTGTAGAGAAACTAAACAAAAGAGAAGCGTAATGGCGCGTTTTAAATGGTTCATCAATTTATTTTGATTGTTGGTTTTTGGAAATAATCTAAATGCTTAAAGTTATTACTAAAAACCACAAGTTTTTATTCTGCATTCAGGTCTTTATGCAGAATGCAATGAAATTGAGACAAAAAATGCCTGATTAATCGTGTTTGTAACCGTATTATTGCATATCAATGCTTAAATCAAGTTTCATACAATGAAGAAAATTATTGCAGGTCTATGCGCTCTCTTTTGTACAACGGCGGCTCTCGCCCAAAAACAACCTTACCAATATGTAAGGCCTATAATTGGCACAGAGAAAATGGGGCATACTTTCCCTGGGGCTACTGTTCCTTTCGGCGCTGTTCAGTTAAGCCCGGAGACCGACACGATTTCCTATGCGCAAAATGGAAAGTATAATCCGGATGTTTATAAATACTGTGCAGGTTACCAATATTCAGACAAAACGATTGTAGGATTTAGTCATACGCACTTTAGCGGTACGGGGCATTCTGATCTGGGTGATTTCCTGGTCATGCCGACCGTTGGAAAGCTCCAATTAAACCCAGGTACTGCGGCCCATCCTGAAGATGGATACCGTTCCGCTTTTAGTCATAAGAATGAGGTTGTTGAGGCTAACTATTATAAGGTGAAGCTTGACGACGATAACATCACGGCAGAAATGACAACCACGCCACGGGTAGGATTTCACCAGTATACCTTCCCCAAATCAGATCAATCGCACATCATCCTAGATATGATGGCCGGCCTATATAACTATGATGATAAAGAAGTCTGGACCTTTGTGCGTGTGGTGAATGATACCTTGGTAACCGGCTACAGGCAGACCACTGGATGGGCAAGAACCAGGACAGTATATTTCGCGATGACCTTCTCCAAGCCTTTCAGTAGTTATGGCCAGAAGAATTACGATGCCAAGCAGGTATACCGTGGCTTTTGGGGTAAGTTTGATCAGAACAAGAACTTCCCAGAGATGGCAGGAAGGAAGATCAGAGCTTACTTCGACTTCAAAACCGAAGCTGGTGAAAAGATTAAAATGAAGTTTGCCTTATCACCCGTTAGCCAGGAGAATGCCTTAATGAACCTGAAAGCAGAGGCACCAGGTTGGGATTTTGAACAGGTTAAAGCTGCCGGTCAACAGAGCTGGAATAAAGAATTGAACAAAATTGCAGTAACCACGATCAACGAGGACGACAAGATCAACTTCTACACGGCCATGTACCATACTTTTATAAATCCAACCCTTTATACCGACGTGAATGGCGAATACCGCGGTTTAGATCAAAACAACCACAAGGCAGAAGGATTCAATAATTACTCGACTTTCTCTTTGTGGGATACGTATCGTGCTTTGCATCCCTTATTCAACATTATACAACCAAAGCGCAATGCGGATATGGTTTCTTCCATGCTGGCCCATTATGACCAGAGTGTACTAAAGATGCTGCCCGTGTGGTCGAACTCGGCAAACGACAACTGGTGTATGAGTGGCTACCATAGTGTTTCCGTAATTACAGACGCCATTATAAAAGGCAATTATACTGGCGATGCGAACGCTGCACTCGATGCTTGTGTTACCACGGCTAGACACCGCAGCTATGAGGGAATCGGCGAGTATATAGACAGAGGATATATTTCCTCAGAATCTAATGGCACTTCAGTTTCAAATACACTGGAATACGCTTATGACGACTGGTGCATCGCGCAACTTGCTAAAAAGCTTAACAACACAGCAATCTTTACAGAATTCAGCAAACGTGCTGAGAACTGGAAGAATGTCTACGACGCCAAATCGGGCTTTATGCGCCCAAGGTTAAAGGATGGAACTTTCAGATCTAAATTCGATGTACTAAGTACCAACGGACAAGGTTTTATAGAAGGAAACGCCTGGAACTACAGCTTGTATGTGCCGCAGGATCCAAATGCCTTAATAGCCTTAAGAGGAGGGAAGAAGCACTTTGAAACACACCTGGATTCTTTGTTCACCATGCACCTGCCAGACGAGTTTTTCGCGGAGACAGAAGATATTACAAGAGAAGGCATTATTGGGAATTATGTACACGGGAATGAGCCGGCTCACCATGCTGCCTATCTGTACAACTATACGGGCTCCCCATGGAAAGCACAGGAACGGCTGCGCATGGTATTGAAGAAAATGTATCTGCCTACATCAGATGGCTTGGGCGGCAATGACGACTGTGGTCAGATGAGTGCATGGTATTTGTTCAGTTCACTGGGATTTTACCCAATGGCTCCTGGATCGTTAAACTATGAGTTGGGAAGCCCGGGTGTGGTTAATGCAACATTGAACCTGGAAAATGGCAAGACCTTTAAGGTTACAACCAAAAACCAGAGCGACAAGAATGTATATGTTTCCAAGGTGATCTTGAATGGTCAGGCTCTAACGCGTACCTACATCACGCACAATGAGATCATGAATGGTGGGAATATTCAATTCATCATGTCTGCCAAACCAAACCGGAAATAGCATCAAGCGTATGCGAGGAAAATTAATCCCGGCTTTTTTACTTTGCAGCTTGATGTTGCTCAGTTCTATCGCATGTTTCTCGCAGGACTTGGGCTATGCGCGCAGGATTGTAAAGACTTTGGCTTCTCCCGCATTTAAGGGACGTGGGTATGTACAGAATGGGGAAACGATTGCGTCTGATTATATCGCTAGTTTGTTTGAAAAATATGGCTTAGTCCCACTGAATGCAGGTTCTTATTTCCAAAGTTTTAACATTCCAGTGAATACCTTTCCCGGGAAGATGGAACTCAGATTAAATAATCAGTCCTTGGTAGCAGGGGCTGATTATTTAGTTGATGCAAGCAGTCCCTCAGTCGATGGTACTTTTCCTGTACTTTCAATCCGGCAAAGCGATCTAAACACGTCTGAGAAATTTGACTTGTTGATAAGCAAAGCACAGAATGCCTTCCTCATGATTGACCAGCGACCGGATTCATCTGTAAGCAAAGTAGAAAAGGCCAGCATACAATCAAACATCCAACGCTTGCTTGGGGACGAAAGTATTGCGATCAAAGGACTAATCATGTTTACTTCGGAAAAGCTTACCTGGACAACCTTAACTTACCAGGCCGCACGACCTGTCATCACAGTGAACAAGAAAGATTTGGATCCAGCAAGCATTAAAAAAGTTACAGTAGATGTGGATGCCAAATTTTACCCAGATTATACTACCCGGAATGTGGTAGGTATGGTCAGAGGAACATCAAACTCCGACTCCACGGTCGTGATCTCCGCACACTTTGATCACCTGGGTATGATGGGCACAGCGGTTTATTTCCCAGGAGCCAATGATAACGCGAGTGGGACCGCAATGATGCTAAGCTTTGCGCGATATTATGGGCAGCATAAACCAAAATACAATACCGTCTTCCTGGCTTTTTCAGGTGAGGAGATCGGTCTGCTTGGCTCAAAAGCCTTTGTAGAGCATCCATTAATTCAACTTAACAAGATTAAATTTCTTATCAACTTTGATCTGGCAGGTACAGGAGAGGAAGGAATCAAGGTAGTAAATGGATCTGTTTTCAAAGAGCAATTTCAAACACTGGTAAACCTAAATGCAACATTTAAGCTCCTTCCGAAGATCGATATTCGTGGTGAAGCCTGCATAAGTGATCATTGTCGCTTTTATGGAGTAGGGGTACCCTCGTTCTTTATTTACACCCTAGGCGGAATTCAGGCTTACCATGATATTTACGACTGTTCGGAAACCTTACCATTAACTTCATTTGAGAATTACTTCAAGCTGATGGTTAAATTCTTTGAAGTGCTGTAAAACAACTTCAATCCATAGCTAGTTATATCAACTATGAAAAAAACAGTTGCTTTCCTAGTTGGCTTTACTGCCATAGTTCCATTTTTTTCCTATGCCCAGCAACAGTCTGCAGTTAAATATTCCCTGTTCCATCCGATACCAAAAGAACAAATGAGGGAGATGGAGACCGATCGACCAGGTATTACTGAAACTCCGTTTACGATTGATGCAGGGCACTTTCAGTATGAAACAGACCTACTGAGCTTTGAAAAAGAGTCACTGGAAAACAAGGACCAAAAAACATTTCTCTTTAACCATTTTAATTTCAAGGCGGGGATAACAAACAGCCTGGACTTGCAAGTCGGCTTGGAATCTTTTGGGTCACAACAGGAAATAGATGCCGCTACCGGCATAAAACAAACCAAGAGCGGCACCGGCAATATTAACATCCGCTTGAAACAAAATCTACTCGGTAATTTTGGAGGGGATTTCGCGATCTCCCTATTGCCATATATTAATATTCCTACTGCGAAATATGAATCGGACAGCCGGTTTGAAGCAGGCTTCATTCTACCTATGGAACTTAAGTTGCCCAACGAATGGAAGTTGAGCATGCAGTTGGAGGGCGACAGACTCAAAGACAAAGAAGCGGATGCATTGCATACAGAATTCTTGCAGTCACTTACCATCAGTCGGGAAATTGTTAAAGACCTTGACGCCATGGCTGAGACTTATTATACGTACAACTTCAAAGATAGAAGCTGGTCCAACTACCTTAATGGGGCGTTGCAGTTTGGCCTGGGCGAAAACGTTAAGATGGATGCCGGTTTAAATTACGGATTACAGCACGATGCCAAAAAAACATACTATCTTGGTATGGCTTTTAGATTTTAAGGTATGAACAGCTATTTT
>JAQBOT010000105.1 GCA_028287885.1 Pedobacter sp. | reverse complement strand
TACTGTTGAAATAAGCCCAGTATGTTACCCGTTGGATCTTTAAAGCGTGCTGTAATTTCGGGCGCCTCCATACCAACGGGCTGAACAATTGTCCCCCCATTGTTGATAACAGCCTTAATCGAGGTTTCTATATCGTCGACCATAATGTGCACCAACAATCCGAGTTCAGTAGCAGGCTTCCGATCCGTCCTCCAGGTGCCGCTTACCTCATTAACGATATCATCAAAGGCCCAGCTGCCGTCTCCGCGCCGTCTGATATTCCAACCGAAAACTGATCCGTAAAACGATACGGACTCATCAATGTTTCTTGATGGCAGTTCCAGGTAACAGATCTTTCCGTTACCGAACGTTGGGTGTTCTAAGTTATCCATGGTGTTTATAGTTCTGCATATTTGAAGTCAAAACTACCTGCAGCGCGGGAACCCACAAGTACGATCTGAAAGGTTTCTCCGGCTGGGTTACCCACTGTTATAGAATCGGTTTGTGCGCCACGCAGATCTTCACTTAAAATGACTCTCGTCGGTGATTCGATGGACAGGTGAAGTTTGCCCGCTTTTATGTTTGTTACATACTTAAAATAAAAGGTTGATTTTTTATTTACTTTTACTTCAAACTTCTGTGTACCATTAAGATAATCAAATGTGGCGTAGTTGTGTCCGGGGAGGTCTGATCCCTTCCAATTTCTAGTTTGCATGGCACCTTTATGCAGGAGAGAACAAGAGGTAAATGTCACTGTCATCGACACAAAAAGGGTGATTGCTGCGGTTTGGATTTTCATAGGCTTTATAATGCAATTTGCTTTTTGAATATAACGAATTTTAGGTTTATTGTTTAGCACAAAAAATTAGGTAATATGGATGCAGCAGTTATCATTATTGGAGCCGGGCCAACTGGCTTGATGGCTGCATGCCAGCTCGGTCGATATGGCATTAGCGCCGTTGTCGTCGATAGTAAAGCAGGTCCGACTGTACAATCAAGGGCACTGTTAGTCACTGCCAGAAGTCTGGAGATCTACGACCAGATGGGTGTAGCAGAGACGGTTGTCTCAGACGGCACGCATGTTGAAGAAGCATCAATCTTTACCCAAGGTACGGAGAAGTTGAATTTTCAAATTGGAGCTGTGGGGCAAGGATTAACCGACTTCCCGTATATGCATGTTTATGAGCAGTCGAAGAACGAGCAGCTGCTGTATGATGTATTATCTGGGCAGGGCAATTTGGTTATGTGGGATACAGAATTTACCGGGCTGGAGCAAGACAAAGATGGTGTCTCTGTACATTTGATCAAGCACCTTCCAAAAGAACACACGCTTACCCTTCGGGCGAAATATGTGATTGGTTGTGATGGAGCGAGTAGTAAAATACGGCAGATCCTAAACTGTAAATTTGAAGGCGGAACGTATAACCATAAGTTTTTTGTTGCAGATGTAAAGACCAATCTGCATCAAACTCCGGGAAAGCTGATTCTAAGTCTTGCCAAGACACACTTCTGTGCTTTCTTCCCGATGCAGGGAGACAACAACTATCGCGTGCTTGGGACGATGGGAAAGGCAAATCGGCTTGAACAAGATATTACCTTTAGCGATGTGGAACCCGATATACAGTCTGCATTGGGAAAACCCATTGTAATTGATCAGGTTAACTGGTTTTCTACCTACCGTCTGCACCACCGTTGCGTCGATAAGTTTAGGGTTGGTAACTGCTTTCTGGCAGGGGATTCCGCACATATTCATAGTCCGGCGGGTGGTCAGGGGATGAACACTGGCTTGCAAGATGCTTATAACTTAACTTGGAAGCTTGCAATGATATTTGCGGGTCTTGCCAGTGAGAAGCTTTTGGATACCTACCACGAAGAACGCTACCCCTTTGCCAAATGGTTGATGAAGTTTACAGACCGTGCTTTCGGAATCGTGACAACAAACAACTATATCATCAGCCGGATTAGGATATACCTGGGGCCTTATATTTTGCGCTGGTTTATCAGTAGACCCAATAATGGAAAAAAGATGTTCCGAACTGTATCTCAAATTTGGTATAACTATCGCAGCAGTTCATTGTCAGTTCAGCTTACAGGTAAAAAGTTAAAGTTTAGCGCTGGCGACCGCTTTCCATATGTTCATACACCAATTGAGGGCAAGATGCTAAGTTGTTACCACTTATTCCGGGAAGCTAAATTCCATCTTGTCGTAATTGGGAAGACCGATTCGGATGAAGAAAGCAACTTGATTCCGGAACGATTAAAAGGCTTTATTAAGCTGGTGTCGCTTCCTATTACCAGCGCCTGGATGTTGCTTGGAGTGAAAGACAGCTTGTATATTCTAGTGAGACCGGATAACTATATTGGGCTACTTGCTGATAGCCTCGATACCAACACCCTAGAGAATTATTTTAGACGATTATACTAATTTATGTTCACGAACTTTAACAAGGCAGAATTGGCGGTACGCTATCCGGCAGACCGCAGGATAACTGTACATGTAAAGCAAAAGGTTTCAATTATCATTTTAATGGTCTTTGTAGCAAATATTGATTTCATACAAGGTTGGTCTGGCATTGCAGAGTCGGGCGAACTGCCTATCTCAAAACTCGTGGAGCTTGTTAAGCCACATACTAATGTGACTACTATGGCGTTCTATTCCTTTGGTGAAGGACTTTATGGCTGCCTGGGAGATAAACTATAAGCCACTCTCTTTGATGCATGCTGCGCCTTTAAAGCTTCGCGTAGAAAATCAGCTCGGCTAGCAGACACCTAATCGGTCGGTCTCCAGCAATATAAATACAAATCGCTAAAGCATTTAAGCGAAATTTTATACTTTTGAAAAAAAACACAATTTGGAATTACTATCTCAGTTCGTCGATTTTCTTTTGCACATAGATAAGCATCTAGAAATCATCATCAGCAGCTACCAAACCTGGACCTACCTCATTCTATTTCTAATTATATTCGCCGAAACTGGTTTCGTCGTAACGCCATTCTTGCCCGGTGACTCCCTGCTATTTGCGATGGGTACCCTGATTGCTGGAGAAGGTACAGGCCTGAACATCTGGCTAATGCTTGTGATACTAACCATTGCAGCAATATTAGGAAACTCACTTAACTATAAACTTGGAAGTATCCTTGGTGTAAAGGTGTTTAAAGCGGAAAACCGCATTCTTAAGCTCGACTATTACAACCAGTCACATGAGTTTTTTGAAAAGCATGGAGGGAAGGCAATTATCTTTAGTCGCTTCTTACCGATCTTCAGAACCATTGCTCCATTTGTAGCTGGGGTTGCTAAGATGCCGTTCGGCCGTTTTTCTTTCTTTAACGTCATAGGAGGAATTGCCTGGATTACCGGATTATTGATGTCAGGTTATCTGTTGGGCCAAATACCTGTGATAAAGAACAATTTTGAGATTGTTATTGTGGGCATTGCAGTCGTTACATTCTTTCCAGCCTTGTTTGCTGCTATAAGATCCAGATTTGTTAAAAAGAAGGTTACCGAGAACTAGTTTTCCCGGCCTTTAACATCGCCCCCTTCGTATTTGTTGTTTAAGCGTTCTTCACGTTCTTGCTGAAGAATGGATTCGGGAACCTTTACTAAATGTTCTAAAGTCGGCTGTCCTGCGTCTATCCAGGCTGAATACCAGAAACTGCCGGTAGCTAAGATGGCTGCTCGCATCTGCCGTTCAACCATGTTGTTTAGCCGGAGGTTGTATGCTTTGGAATAGGCCACAGCGTATTGTTTCAACACCTGATTCTTCCGCTCTGAAAAGCTATACTTCTTTCTTACAGAATAAGACCTGCTAAGCTCTTTTTCAATCTGAAGTGTGCTGTCTACTAGCGAGTGGCTATGTTTTACGATCTTCCATGCTTCCGTTAAAGGCGCATCGATGTACTTTGCTTTGCCTACAATGAAGTTGTAATTCTGGGCAAATAGCTCGGGAAGCCGACTTTCCCAAAAAGCATGAATGCCATGCTGGTTCGTTAACTGACCATTGTGGTTTTCTGTCGTATGTAAGGGGACATGTGCGTCTGCAATATAGTGGCCCAGAAAGGCAGAGGCACGCAGAATTTTTATCGAATCCCGCTCTTTAAATGCATTTACCAGGTTGAAATAACTCTTTTGAATCTGCCAGGGCAGGGTGCCATTTGCATTTAATTTGTTGATACCGTATTTCAATACCGCATCGTTCCATCTTCTCGGAATACTGTCGATCTCTTGTTCATAAACCTCCACATCCAAATAGTGCCTTGGTGCTTCTAAAGTATCCGAATACCGCCGTTTATCGGGATCTACCGCATGTAGGCCGATGTAAGAAATATTGACTTTGTAAAATCGGCTAATGCCTGCTGGGAGTGTGAACACTGCCAGGCGATTGATGCGGCCATGCGCAAAGAAGCCCCAGGAGGTAAGGACAAGCAGGCAGAGCATTATGCTTAGGAAAATAAAAGGTCTTTTCATTTCCCTAAAGCTGTGTCAGTTCAGGAAGGCGTTGGTAATTATTCTATGCTTTTACCCTTCATCGCTTGCGATACCGCAATGTCCATTAGGCGCTCAGCAAACGGCCTTGTAAATTCATTAAGTTCATCCGCTTTTTTCAAGATGATATCCTTGTCAAGGCTACTTAGGGCTTCCTTTAGAGCGGAAATGTATTTTTGAGTTTCTGACTTTTCGGTTTCCGTTAACACAAAGCCATTCTTATCTATAAACCGTTCTGCAGTATACACCAATTGCTCGGCTTCACTTCTTGCCTCAATAAGCATACGCTGTTCAACATCACTCTTAGCATGGGTAATTGAATCAATCAGCATCTTTTCTACAGTCTCATCTGATAGTCCGTAAGAGGGTGTAATGTCAATTTCTTGCTTCACACCTGAGCGTAACTCAATGGCTTGAACAGTTAGAATACCGTCTGCGTTTAACATAAAGTTGATATCTACTTTCGGAAATCCGGCGGGCATAGATGGAATACCTTTAAGATCAAACTCGGCAAGTTTCCTGTTTTCAGATACTAGATCTCGCTCTCCCTGGTACACGGAAATTTTCATGTTTACCTGTCCGTCGAGAGATGTGGTATATTGGCGTCCTGCTTTGGTTGGTACTTTCGCATTTCTTGGAATAATCACATCCATTAAACCTCCCATGGTTTCAATTCCTAAGGAGAGGGGAGTAACATCAAGTAAAAGAATGTCTGATCTGTTTCCGGCAAGGATATCTGCCTGAATTGCGGCACCTAAGGCAACGACTTCGTCTGGATTGATCTGATCGTGTGGCTCTCGGCCAAAGAAATCCGCAACCTGCTGCTTCACATATGGCGTGCGGGTAGAACCCCCCACAAGGACTACCTCATTAATGTCGGCAATGGTAAGATTTGCATCTTGTAAAGCCTGTCTGCAAGAGTCCAGGGTTTCTTTTACTTTCGCAGCGATAAGCTCTTCGAAGGTAATTTTCGTGATGCTGCACCAGATGTCTCCCATCTTTTCATTGAACACATTTTGAGTTGACATGGCTATTTTCGCCTGTTCTGCTTTTAATCTCAGACTCTGCATCAAGCCTGGATTTGCTTTCAGATCTTCTGCCTTTAAATTGTTCTTTTCTATCCAGTAATGTACAATGGCCCTATCAAAGTCGTCACCTCCTAAAAAGGTATTTCCGTTGGTGGATAGCACTTCAAAGATTCCGTTTTGGATTGCCAAGATTGAAACGTCGAATGTTCCTCCCCCTAAGTCATAAACGGCAATTGTTTTCTCTTCTGTTGGATTTAAACCAATGCCGTAGGCTAAACTGGCTGCAGTTGGTTCATTAACTATTCTTAGGACATCAAGGCCGGCTAGTCTTCCCGCATCACGGGTTGCCTGGCGCTGACTATCATTAAAATAAGCAGGAACAGTTATCACAGCGCGGTTAACTGGAGTTTTTAGTGCATGCTCTGCTCTGGCCTTTAGTTCTTTTAAGATTTCGGCAGATAATTCGATGGGTGTATAGAAGCGATCGCCCGCCTGGATCTTGACAAGCGATTCAGTATCGTCATCAATAATTTTATAGGAGAATGTATCCTGATGGCTGGCTACGTCTTTATAAGAGCGGCCCAACAACCGTTTTACAGAAAAAATGGTGTTAGATGGATCGGTGATTAAGAATTCTTTAGCTTCATTACCGACAACTGCATCGCCCTGCGCATTGAAGTGAACAACTGAAGGCACAAGTAAGCCTTTCCCGGTGTCATTAATTACAACTGGTTCCTTATCTGGGTTGATGAAGGCCACTAAACTGTTCGTGGTACCAAGATCAATTCCAACTATAATCTCTTCTTTTTGTAAAGAACCCGTTGCCAGGTTAATGGATATCTTTGCCATAAGCTTGCGAATTTAGCAATGTTTTAAGGTTTTTTTGTTTTAAGGCTGTAATGTTCTAAAGTATATCCCTTATAAGCGTTCTCAAATATGGTACCGTGTCCGTCAGGAACCAGGGATTTATTTTCAGCCAATGTTGGTTTCGCGGTGAAGGATGTGGCAAGGGAAAAAACTTCGGAGCGAACTGTTGGTAGCTTTGGACTGTGCTGGTAAGATTTCCCTTGAAAGCTTCCTTTAAGTAGTAGCGCTGCGCATACTGGCCGATCAGTAGGATAACTGGGTCAGATTTCAGCCCATCTAATAGCGGCTGATGCCACAAGCCAGCACATTGTGGAATAGGTGGCAGATCTCCTGATTTCCCTTTCCCTGGGTAGCACAAGCCCATGCCGAAGATCGAGAAAAGGCTGGGGTTGTAGAAAGTCTCGTTGTCTACATCAAGCCACTTCCTTAATGTTCTTCCGCTAGCATCATTCCAGGGAATGCCGCTTTCATGTGCGAGCCTGCCGGGAGCCTGACCAATGATCACGACTTTTGAGCTTGCTCCGTATTGCACCAGCGGCCGTATACCGAGTGGCAATTTACCAGTGCAGAAACTACATGCGGCAACTTCATTCAAAAATTCCTTCATTTCAATATGCGCTTCCTCTTTTTGATGAAATGCAAAAATATTTAAAATCCAGATCGGGTTGATACGCGGTAAGTCATTTGTGTTGTTTGTTTCTATATTGATCTTCCGAAGTATTGAAACTTAACGGTGCCTTGTACGTTTTTATTCTTGAAAGCTGAAATCAGGAAACTGGCTCTTGGAAACTGTAAAAACAATTTGGACTATAGGTCACTCAACCCTGGAATTTGAAAAGTTTGTGGAGATCTTACGTTCTTTTCGAATCGAGGTTGTTGCAGACATCCGTCATTATCCTGGAAGCAGGAAATTTCCGCAGTACAACAGCGAAGCTCTGAACGAGTTGCTGAAGCAAGCAGGTATAGACTATATTTCATTTGTTGAGTTGGGTGGGCGAAGAAAACCCAAGCCAGATTCCAAAAACGGCATTTGGAGGAGCGATGCCTTTCGCGGCTATGCAGACTATATGGAGACAGATGCATTTTTAGCGGGTATACGTCGGTTGACGGATACGGCTCGCCAGAGCCGTACTGCATATATGTGCGCTGAGGCAGTCTGGTGGCGCTGCCATCGGGCGCTGGTTTCTGATCTATTGAAGAGCGAAGGTTGGCAGGTTATGCACATCATGAAAAATAACACGGCAGTCGAACACCCATATACTGCAGCTTACCTGGAAGCGAACATCCAAAAAGAGAAATAAGTATCCCCACTATATGATCTTAATCATATAGTGGAAGGTTATTGCGTAATAAAGGATGAAAAAGTCCTTTATTGGTTATTTTAAATCTATATTTGATACCGTTTGAAGTTAAGAATAGTCCGGCAATTGCGATCAAGGGCATAAAGGGCCATTTACTATCATTTTTCTTCATCAGCTGTAATTCTTTACAAATGAAACACGACATAACAAACCTGGAAGACATCATATTGTTTGTTGATGAATTCTACAACAAGGTTAAGGACGATGATCTCCTTGGGCCAATATTCAATTCAGTTATAAAAGACTGGCAGCCCCATCTTGAAAAAATGTATAAGTTCTGGAATGCGGCATTGTTTAGCGTACCTGGCTTTAAAGGTAACCCCTTTGCCAGACATGCACCCTTGCCCATCTCCGGTCCGCATTTTGATCGTTGGATGGAATTGTTTACCCTAACCATAGATGAACATTTTGAAGGAAAGATGGCGGATGATGTAAAAAATAGGGCGGCCCTAATGGCAAACATGTTCCTAGACCGTTTACAGGGGATTCAAGGTGCCGCGCATAAGGTAATTGTTTAAATTATACTGATGATGGAAAAAGAAATGTACGGAGATATCTTGCAAGAGGAGGATGTTAAGCGACTTGTTAACACGTTCTATGATAAAGTGCAGAATGATGTATTGCTTTCTGTGGTATTCGCACCCGTGATTAAGGACAACTGGCCGCTTCATTTGCAGAAGATGACAGACTTTTGGAGCACCATACTCCTCTACACGAAAAAGTATAAGGCTGACCCGATGCCAAAGCATATGCCACTGCAAGTGGATAAAGCGCATTTCGAGCGCTGGCTGCAGTTGTTTAACGAAACAATCGACGAGCTATTTGAAGGGCAGGTTGCCGCTAATGCGAAGCTCCGGGCAAACAGTATCGCCCGGATCATGCAGGCGGTGAAAGGAATTGAACCTAAAGTTTAGTTTCAGTTGCAAGGCTCAAGGTTAACAAAAATATAGAATCTTCTTTCGCTTTAACACGGTTTGGATTTCCGCATGGAGTGCAAGCATCTGTCCTGCCGATCGTTCGGCTGACTTCTGTTCCGTTGTAAAGATTATCTCTCCTTCCAGAACCTGTACACTGATCACTCCCGATGCAGTATGGGTCTTCATTTCTGTCCCATTATGGAGTGCGACAAGAACTATGCGCATTCCCGTGCTTTTAAAGATTGTGATCGCACTGCGGTTGCCGTTCTTATAAGCTTGTTCTTCTTTTGAAAGGGTGGTCATGGTGTCGCAACTCCCGTTTATGCAGGTTGTATAACCAGATCACGATGTCCTGATAACTATCGATTCCTTTTTGCTGGTTGTTGAGTTTCAAGAAGCTATCCAATGCTACATCCATGTACAGGTACATGTCGCTGTTGTAGTGCATCCAAAAGTTCCTGTCCTTTTTATAATCTGCCTTTGTTCCCGGATTCAACTTTTTTGCAACGGTTGCATAACGATCAGGGTCTTTAATTCTGAGTTCGAAAAGCACATTCTTTAGGACGGCGTAGTTGCCTGAATACTGAAAATTTAGATCATGGCTATTCGTGGCACAGATGTACCCAACGAGGTTCGCCTCGTCTTCCCGGCCAATGCCAAGTTGATGCGCAATTTCGTGGCAGGTTACAAACGGCAGATTTGCTGCCGGAATTCGCATGTTGAGATTCGCTTCTCCAGAAAGGGGACTATAATATCCTTCCAACCCGATCTTCGTGATCATCCAAGTATTTAATACTTTCTTTACGACCGGTTGTCTGTAGATAAAGAAATCATTTCTTTTTGCAAGCTCAGCATATGAAGTGGCTGCGGCGCTCTGAAGTTCCTGTATGGAGTATTCTTTGTTTTTGATTGCAGGGTTGCTGTTTCGTTCGTTCTGAATTTGGTTTATGTTCTTGATAAGCAATTCAGCCAAAGCAATGAGTTCTTTGTTGTTGTACTTTTCGTCGGCTATTCCGAGACGGTTGTTTATTGGAGGGCGTGAATAATTTAAGCCCCAAAGGAGCTTAAAAGCGATGTACAAGATCAATAAGAATCTCAGAAGCGATACGGGAATCCGGACACGGTCTTGCCTGATCAACTTCCTGTGAAATGCTTTTTTGACTATTAGAAATATATGAAATAGCATAAAGCCAATGAGCAACAAATAGAGTAGATCGCCAAGCGGAAAGGGCAGGTGCCTGCTAATAGAACGAAGCAACAATGCAATGTACGGGTACAGGTGGTTGGAATACACGTTTTCAACCAGTGAACTGCTCAACCCTACCAAGAAGACGATGATCGTTACAACTAAAACCGGTATCAGACGCTTAACTTCTGCTTTGTATGCGTGTTGCATTACCTGTTAAACTGCAGTCTTTTTCCAGTTTCGTTCGTTGTAAATTTACCTTTCTGATAGGCAAGGTTGCCTGATACGATGGTGTGGGTAACTTCTGATTGAAACGTCTGCCCTTCAAACGGCGACCAGCCGCATTTGTAAAGCACGTTTGCACGCGTAACCTTGAAAGGATCATTCAAATTGACGAGGACAAGATCTGCCCAATAACCTTCTCGTATGAAGCCGCGATCGAGGATATTAAAGCAAATGGCGACATTATGCGCGGTCTTTTGAACGATCTGTTCCAGGCTGATCTTGCCTTGATGATGCATTTCCAGTAAGGCTGGCAGGGCATGCTGCACCAGTGGACCGCCAGAAGGTGCCTGGGCATATGGCTGCTCTTTTTCCGATATGGTATGCGGCGCGTGATCCGTTGCAATGACATCAATATGGTCGTCAAGAACACCTTGAAGAACCCCGTCTTTATCAGCTTCCGACTTAATTGCAGGATTCCATTTAATCCAGTTTCCT
>JAQBOT010000090.1 GCA_028287885.1 Pedobacter sp. | reverse complement strand
TACTTCTTATAGGGTTCGCCTTTGATCGCGATTATCGCATTATTCACCATATCGTTGTGCTCTAAAGTCCAGCCTGCTTCCGCATATTCTAGCCCCTTCTTTTTATAAGATTTGATGATGGAACCGTAGATACAAGCTTCGATACCCATTTTCCTGTAGCCTTCCACTACGCCAAGCAACAATATCCGGATCCCTTTAACCTTCTTTTTGCCAAGCAGCAGTTTAAAAATCCCAGTTGGCAACAAGCGACCCCTCTTAATTTTTATTAGAATTTCATTGATATCAGGAATGGCCGCACCAAATCCTACAATCTTGCCGTCCTTTTCTGCAAGAAAGCAGAAATCTGGATCAAGGATCATCTTCAAGTCTTTCGCTTGATAGTCGTATTCTTCATCATTTAAGGGAACAAAGCCCATGTTTTTGTCCCAGGCGGCATTGTAAACCTCTTTCAGCGCGCTAGCTTCCTGCTTGAAGTTCTTCATGTTAATTTTACGGATCACAATGTTGTTTCTATGCAGGCGCTCTTCAAGTCTGTCCATCAATTTCACAGAGCGGTCATCATAATTATCGCCATTCCACTTCCATGCAATCAGATCAACCCGTTTTACCATACCCCAGTTCTCTACCAACGTCGAGTAGTAGCTTGCATTGTATGGCATCATGACAACAGGAGGGGAATCAAATCCTTGTATTAAAAGACCACAGGATTCATTCGTAGAAAAGTTTACAGGCCCAACGATGGTTGCCAATCCTTTCTTTTTCAGCCAGTCTTTTGCGGTATCAAGCAACAGATTTGCAGATTCCTGATCATTTATACAGTCAAAGAAACCAAAAAAGCCGTCGTTTACGCCATTGAAGATGTTGTGGGCAGTATTGTGAATTGCAGCAATTCTTCCAACTATTTTATCTCCATTGTACAACAAAAAGCATTGTAACGATGAATGTTTATGAAAGGGGTGGGTAGTTAGTAAGTCTCTTTGCGCAATAAACAATTCAGGAACGTAATTGCGGTCATCCTTATAGAGGTCATGAGGGAAGTCGATAAAGGCTTTTAGTTCCCCTTTTGACTGCACCGGAATAATTTTCTTCATTTTGAAAATACTGGGGTTAAATTGAAAACTAAGGTACTGCTTTTATTCAAAAACTGCTTTTGTAGCAAAAAGATTATCAAATGTCAGGATTATATCGGGAGCGGAGTGATTCCTTGTAACCCACAAACAAAACAGGCTAAACAGATGTTCTGACTACAATCTCAACGTATTATTATGCCAGAATTACCTGATCTTCAAGCTTTCAGTGCTAACCTGAACAAAAGGATTGTTGACAAGGTCATCAAGGAAGTTGTTGTAAATACGAAAAAATTGAATGTGCCTTCGGCGAAACTCAACGAAAGACTGCAAAACCAGAAGGTAAAGCAGGTTTTTCGTGAAGGCAAAGAGCTCCATCTTCAATTTGAACAAGGAGATGTTTTAGGCTTACATCTGATGTTGCATGGTGAACTCCATTTCGTTCAAGAACAGGAGCCGGTTAAATTTAGCGTTGTAGAACTTATCTTTGTAGATGGCTGGAAGTTTGTCCTATCGGATTTTCAAAAACAAGCGACGCCAACGCTGAATCCCGAACCGGACAATACACCGGACGCTTTATCAGCGCAGATCGATTTTGCATTTCTAAAATCCTTGTTGGCGACAAAAAAGGCGGTTGTAAAAAATATTCTGTTGGACCAGCACCTGATTCGTGGGATTGGAAATGCCTATGCGGATGAAATCCTATGGGACGCCAAAATTTCTCCTTTCTCTGTTTCCAACCAAATTCCGGAAGATGCGGTGAAGCAACTGGTTAAATCGATCAAACATGTTTTAACGACTGCTGAAAAGCAGATTTTAAAAGAAGAACCGGACATCATAAGTGGTGAAATTCGAGATTTTTTGAAGATTCATAAGGCGAAGCAAATTGCAAGCCCAAGCGGTGGTAAAATACTTGTCCAAAAGACCGGTTCTCGGAAAACATACTACACAGAAGAGCAGATTCTATATAATTAAAGTGTTCTTAATCACTATTTTAAAGTTTTTTAACTTTCCAAAAAAGAATTCGCTAACTTCAAGAAAATTTGAGGTCATGGAAAGGATTTATAACTCAGGAGACTGGTCTTCAAATATGATTAATGTTTCCGAAACGACAGAACTGGAGTATTGGTGTGATTTCTTTAACGTTACTCCAGAGCAGTTAAAAACTGCGATAAAAGCAATACATGATTGTGCCGCCGACAAGGTAAACGAGTACCTCGTGACTAAGCCAAGTACGCACAATTAAGCTTAGGTATACAGTACCTGGCAGTTTGTACAATAGAAAGAACGTCTGTTCGTCTTTCCGAGATGTGCCTTTTGAAAGGGGATTTCGCAACGCGGGCAGATTTTCTTGGCATGTGCAAGCCAATGGGCTTTAAGCGTGTATTCCTTTTTCCATCTTAAGAAATCGAAGCTATAATTTCGCGCTTCTTTGATCAGGGAGCTCAGTTTTTCTTCAGGAATTTGCCCGACCGTGCTAAGCGGTTGAACTCTAATCCGGAATAACACCTCGTTTTTAATGATATTCCCAACGCCTGCAAATACGTTTTGATCTAGCAATACATCGCAGGCAAGGCCATTCGGCATAACCTTAAGCTTGTCCATAGCTCCCTGGGCATTCCAAGAATCTGACATTACATCCGCAGTCCAATCGTAACTCAGGTTAATGTCTCCTTCAACAAACTGGAGGGAACACGTGTAGAAATTAATTTCCGCAGCATCAAAAAGCAAGCTGAGTCTTGGTGTGCTTTCTTTCCGCTCGTTTATGCGGTAAGTTCCAAAAAGCATGAAATGAACTCTTAGGCTAAACGTGTCAAAGCAAATCAGGAAGTGTTTACCCCAGCTTTTAAAGGCCCTTACCTTTTGATTTAGCATTCTTTCTTTTTCGATCTTTGTATTTCCG
>JAQBOT010000053.1 GCA_028287885.1 Pedobacter sp. | reverse complement strand
CCAGATAAGCCAATGCAGGTTTAACCATCAATATATCAGCCCCTTCAGCTTCATCCAAAATCGCTTCCCTCAATGCTTCATTTCCATTTCTGAAGTCCATCTGGTAAGCTTTCCTGTCACCTTTACTTGGTGCACAATCTGCCGCCTCGCGGAATGGTCCGTAGTAAGCAGATGCAAATTTTGTTGCATGTGACATGATAGCCACATTTTCAAAACCTTGGCCGTCCAATACAGTCCGCATTGCAGCAATACGTCCATCCATCATATCTGACGGAGCTAAAAGGTCTGCACCGGCTTCTGCATGCGCCAATCCCATTTTAGCTATCAATTCTACCGTTAGATCGTTTTGCACATAATCATTCACCAGTATTCCACAATGTCCGTGGGTGGTATAAGAGCAAACGCAAACGTCTGTAACTACATATAAATCATCGCCAAATGCCTTTTTTAAAGCCCTAACCGCTGTAGGAACCAAAGAATGATCGTGATACGCAGAATGTGCGTCTTCACTTTTCTCATCTCCAACGCCAAACAGCATTATTTTGTTTATCCCTAATTTCAACCCAATTTCAACATCGATCAACAAAGTGTCAATAGAATAATGATTGACACCCGGCATCGAATCAATGGCATGTTTTACACCATTCCCCGGTACAATAAAGTACGGGTAAATAAACATGTCTTTCGACAACCTGGTTTCAGCAATCATTTCCCTCACGACAGGGTTCTTTCTTAATCTACGTGGACGGTGTATCATATCAACCTCTCTTTTCTGCTTATTTTATATCTATCCCAAATACAGCTTCCGCCAGTCCGATCTCATCCGGAGAAAAAGGCAAAGTATAGCTCACGCCCATTTCATCAAACTTCTTTCCTGTAGATGTACCTATAGCAATTACCTTCTGACCCGGATCCAGCAAATTCTCAGCAAAGTAGGCTTCAACATTCGACGGACTCGTGAAAATCAATATATCTGCATAGGTCTTATCTATATTGTCAACCATGCCTGTCTCGTAAATTGGCAGATCAATAATCTTTGTCTCCGGGAAAAGGGATTTTTGAATGGTTAACAGGGAGTCTTGCGCGCGGGGAAACAAGACGGTTTCGCCTTTTACCCGTAAGGCAAAATCCTCTGCTACTTCCTTAATATCCCCACTTTCACCTACAAAATGAGCAAGATGCCCGTATTTTCGCAATGCATCTTCTGAGCCCCGGCCTACAACGCCAAACTTCACCTTCTTAGACAAAGCGGGTTTAAGTTTGAAGAAGAACTCCACGCCGTTTCGGCTACTGAAAAATATCCAATCTATATTCCTTAGATAGAATGGATCAAGTATGTTCACGATCGGGAAGGTTCGGATAAGCGACCTGTCCTCAATCTCTATTTTATGTTTATCCAGCGCCCTTCTGAAGTAATTGTGCTCCCCAATCTCCCTTGAAATGAAAACCTTCGCAGGCATTTTTCGGTCAGCATTAAACTTTGCTACAATCTTTTCAGCAACACCTTCAAGGCTATCTACACGAAGGAAAACGCGATCTGGGAAGTCTTCAGCATCGGCAGCTTTAGAAGTCCAGATTTCATACTTATCGTTTTCTTTTTTGCAATAACAGCCCAGGGGCATATGGCAGCCTCCTTCAAACATATTCAGAACCTTACGCTCTAAAGCAATTTCTACTTGCGTATCCGTATGATTTATCTTCTGTAACAGCTGAAACAATTCTGGGTCGTTATCACGGATTTGAATGGCTAGTGCCCCTTGTGCCGGTGCCGGGATAACCTCTGTGGTATCCAGCACTTCCACATGGAATTCACTCAGGTCGATACCCAAACGATTTACACCTGCTTTTGCCAGTAAAATGGCGTCATATTTTTCGTCACGTAATTTCTGGATCCGGGTAGGAACGTTTCCCCTAAGGTCTTCAATATTCAGATCTGTACGAATTGCCAGCATCTGCGCCTTACGTCTGTTTGATGAGGTCCCAACCATGGCACCTGTTTTAAGTGACAGCTTCTGAGTTACATCTACACAGTCTTTTAATATCAAAAGTAATTCTGAAGGATCTTCTCTTTCCGGAACGGCAGCGATAGTTAGTCCTGCCGGATGAACTGTAGGCAGATCTTTATGTGAATGAACAGCAAGATCAATTTTACCTGACAAGAGTTCGTCTTCAAGTTCTTTCGTAAAAAAACCTTTTCCTTCAAGCTTATCTAGTCTTAAGTTAAGAATCTTATCACCCTGAGTTTTGATGATCTTGAGTTCGGCATCTATGCCAATGCCAGCCAGTGTATCTTTGATAAAGTTGGCTTGCCACAAAGCAAGGTCACTACCCCTAGTGCCGATAATAAGTCTTTTCATTCAGTTTTTAGTATTTTATTGAATTCACCCAATTGCAAGACACAAAAGTGTTCAAAATTTGAATGATAAACTGCCACAATTTTTGAATTCGGACAAATTTAACCTAAAAGACCTATAGTGTTAAATATTATGCAAATAATGTATTTAAACTGACGATAAGGCGGTGCTTAGCTATTCTTAACTAGAATTTCTTTTGCCATGACCATGGGAACGCTTATGCATTTTTTCTCCATGTAGTTCATAACCCGCTCCAGTATCAATCTGGAATTTTCATCCATCGTACTGATCTCGTCTGCAAACACACCATTGATGGCGGTATGTTTTATCTCTTTAATTTTCCTAGGCACGCTGCTCATCGCAATTTCAATTTTACGCTGGCGCAACACCAAATCAAATTCTTTTATATTTTGCTCAATAATTCCTTCGGCGTGCACCAATTCTTCGTACCGTTCCTGAATATTCTTGCGTGCTGTTTCTTTTAGAGATTCAACTTCAATGTAATGTACAGGGAAGTTTTGGATTACTTCAGGAGCTGTATCGTTGGGTACTGCAAGATCCACAATGATCTTCTTTCCTGTATCCCCTTTCAACAGTTTCCTATAGATGTTTTCTGTGATAATCGGCTCAGTAGATCCGGTGCAAGTAATGATCACATCAAAACCACCTTCAAAATTTTCGAGCTCTGAAAGCGGATAGGCCGCAGCATTAAGATCCTTCACCATGGAAGCCGCATTTTCTACTGTTCTGTTGAAAATAGAAAAGTTAGAGTACTTGTGCTTCTTTAGATACTGGGCTAAGTTTTTATTAGTTTCACCAGAACCGATGATTAAGATCCTGGAATTTGCACACATGTTAAGATCACGCAGCTTCCTATAGGCCAATGACACAACCGAAACCGGGTTCTTAGAGATATTGGTATGGGTATATACTTCCTTTGCCGTTTTTACAACGCGTTCCATAACGGTACGCATATAGTCGCCAGTAAAACCAGCAACCCTGCAGCATTCATAAGCTTTACGTAATTGCGCAAGAATCTCCTTTTCGCCTACAACCAGGCTCTCCAGAGAACAAGACGTGCGTAGTAAATGATTGAAAGCCTCTACGCGCTCATAAACGGAAACATTCGAAATGAACGATTCCATATATTCTTCGGGAAGCCCCATGTTAAGTACATGAAGAAACCTGGATATAAATTCTTTATCAACGACTTCTGCGGTTGTGAAAATAAATTCAACACGATTACATGTTCCAACGTAGAAGATTTCCTTTATGCTCAACTCAGCCTGAATATTCTTCAAGCGGTCATCCAGCGTCTGCTCACATATAACTAATTTACCTAAGGACTTTAGGTCAATTTGTTTGTGGGTGAAAGCAATAATCTTTAGATATTCCAAGGTAGAGTAAGGTGTTATTTTTTACGTAACAAAAGTAACAACAGGATACTGTACCACTGTCATTATGCTGTAATTAACATCTATTTAGAAAGATTTTAAATTGGTTTATTAAACAGAACCAAGAACCATAAACTTTGTTGTTTCAATTAACCATCTATATGGAGGCTCTATGATTCATAAACAACATTTTATTCTTTCCGGGGCTCAAGGTAAAACAATAACCGGAGATCTGACCTGTAGTCGGCCGGACGCCGCCGCAAAAACCATCATTTTTGTTCACGGTTTTAAAGGTTTTAAAGATTGGGGTGCACACAACCTGGTTGCTCATTATTTTGCTGAGCAAAATTTCAAGTACATCAAGTTCAACCTCTCCCATAATGGCACAGATCCGCAAAACCCCAAAGACGTCACAGACCTGAAAGCATTCGC
>JAQBOT010000023.1 GCA_028287885.1 Pedobacter sp. | reverse complement strand
TTCACGCTTACCTGCACCGCAAGGAAGGTGATGTTTTGAATGCCGACTACTGGTATAACAAAGCAGGGCGAAAGCGCCCTGCTCTTTCTCTGGATGAGGAATGGGAGCAATTGGTTACGCACTTTCTCGTACCTGGCACATCATCCAATCCCTGATTTTCTACACGGAGGTAAGATCCAATGAAAGTATTCTAATGCGCTTTCCCGTTAAATCAAAGATAGTTTCAAAGTAGGAGCAAATCGGGCAATGCGGGCTCTCTCCATAGCTAAACTACCCGGTGCAGAAACGGCAGTGATAAGCGGGCTTCCCAGTATGAACTGTTTACTCAAGTTCGGTGTTTTTCAACCTTAGAGAATTCATGATGACTGATACCGAACTCAAACTCATCGCTAGTGCTGCGATCATAGGTGAAAGCAAAATGCCAAAAAATGGATACAATACACCTGCAGCAATAGGAATTCCCAATATGTTGTATCCCAGAGCGAAAAACAGGTTTCCTTTTATATTTCCAATTACTTTATGACTTAGCATATGTGCCTTTGCGATTCCATTAAGGTCGCCTTTAACCAGTGTAATCCCTGCGCTTTCGATGGCAACATCCGTGCCGGTACCCATAGCAATCCCGATATCTGCCTGGGCCAATGCAGGGGCGTCATTGATGCCGTCGCCAGCCATCGCAACTTTTTTTCCGCTGGCCTGCAAGCGTTTAATCTCTTCCAATTTATCGTGCGGCAACATCTGGGCCTTGTACCCATCCAGGTTCAAGTTTGCACTAACTGATTTAGCAGTAGCATCATTGTCCCCGGTAAACATGAGTACTTGCAGACCTTCTTTTTGCAGTTTATGAATAGCTTCTTTACTGGATGCTTTGATCTTGTCGGAAATAACCACATAACCAATAGCTTTATTACCCACAGCAAAATAGGAGACCGTTTTACCCTGTCTTTGTTCCGCGGAAACTTGTTCGAGGAGATCGGCGTCAATTTCTGCATTAACCTGTTCCATTAACTTTTCGTTGCCTAAAGCGAGGCTATCCTGTCCAAGGAGGCCAATAACTCCTTTTCCTGTTATGGCTTCAAAATGTGTAATAGGCATCCGCTTCATGTGTCTTTCTTCCCCAAAGCGGAGTGTAGCTTGTGCCAGTGGGTGTTCACTGCTGCTGTTTAGGGAAATAATCTTCTGCAATAAGTCATCTTCTGTGACATTCGAACTCGTGCTAACCACTTTTTCAACCGAAGGTTTTCCTTCTGTAACCGTTCCTGTCTTATCAATCACGACAATATCAATGGCGTTCATCTTTTCTAGGGATTCGGCATTTTTGATAAGCACACCGGATTTTGCACCCTTTCCTACACCAACCATCACCGACATTGGTGTGGCTAAGCCAAGGGCACAAGGACAGGCAATAATCAGCACTGCGATCGCGTTTACAAATCCATAAACAATTGAGGGCTCGGGACCGTAGATTGCCCAAACAATAAAGGTGGCAATTGATATGAACACAACAACAGGAACGAAATAACCTGAAATTTTATCAGCAAGCTTCTGGATGGGTGCCTTTGACCGACTCGCAGAATTTACCATTTCTATGATCAGTGAAAGCAAGGTTTCTGACCCAACTTTCTCTGCGACCATGGTAAAAGTCTTGGTCCCATTTATAGTGCCTGAGCTCACCTTGTCTCCAGGCTTCTTATCCACCGGAATCGGTTCTCCAGATATCATCGATTCATCAATTGTTACTTCTCCGCCTTCGACATAGCCATCAACAGGAACTTTTTCGCCAGGCTTCACCCGCAGCAGATCCCCTTTTTGAATATCATCAATGGCAACCGTCATTTCCTTTTCCCCCAAAATCTTTGTAGCCTGGTTTGGTGCCAGCTTTAGCAGTTCTTTGATTGCACTGCTTGTTCTGCCATGTGCGCGTGCCTCCAGGAGCTGCCCTAGTAAAACTAAGGTTAAAATAACTGTGGCTGCTTCAAAGTAGACATAAACAGTACCGGCATGGGTTTTAAACTGATCCGGGAAAACACTGGGAATTAACAAGGCGATTAGGCTGAAAAGCCAGGCAACCCCAGCACCAAGGCCGATTAAGGTAAACATATTGAGTTTCCAGGTGATAACTGATCGCCATGCGCGTTCAAAAAACATCCAGGTCGCATAGAACACTACGGGTAGGGAAAGGGCAAGCTGCACCCAATTCCAATACCTAAGATCCATCAATTTAAATAGGGGATTTCCTGGGATCATCTCCGACATGGAGATGATGAAAATAGGCGCAGTAAAGAGCACTGCTACTTTAAATTTTCTGGCTAACCTTGCATAAGCATTATCCTCTTCATCATCGTCAGTGGCAGCCATTGGCACCAGATCCATCCCGCAGATCGGACAAGCTCCTGGCTCATCGCGAATAACTTCCGGATGCATAGGGCAGGAGTATTTTGTAGATTTTGCTACAGAATGCTGTTTAACAAGGTCCATCCCACAGACCGGACAATCGCCTGCCTGGTTATAAACTTTCTCCCCCTCACAGTGCATCGGACAATAATATATTCCTGGGCCAGCATTTGCTCTCGGCTTTGCTATTGTGCCGGGTTGCTCGATTGCAGAACCTGTATGATGTGGCATATCATTGTGGTTATGCGTAGGCATGTGCTGATTGCCAGGCATGGTGATCTTATATTTTCCTGCTTTAGCTAGGGCTTCCTGTAACTTCTCTGTCGGCACGTGGTTTTCCATTGTGATCGTTGCTTCCGGCGGGTTTAAAGTGACCACGGAAGAAATGCCTTCTACCTTATTCAGTGCATTCTCAACGCTCTGGCGACAGCCCTGACAGCTCATTCCAGTTATCTCATAGGTATGTTTCATAATGACCAGATTTAATAAGTTAATGTTATTCCTCCGCCGTAACCCATATCGCTGTCATAATGAGTCGAAAAAGAAAAGTATTTGGTAACGATATATCTTAAGCCCCCCATGTATTCCTTGTCTGTATTGCCCATAAGGTTAAGGCGAAGCCTGCTTGTCAGCGGAACATCTTCCCGCATGAGCTGGAAGCGCAGCTTTCCTTTGCTATCCAACCTTGCTTCAGCAGTGACCAACATCGGAAGCGTGTACTGAACCCCGATCACAGCCGCTTTACGGTTCTTTTGATTGCTCAATTGCCCGAACAAATTGTTTTCTCGCTCATTGTTCATAGTATTGTAGTGGTAATCAAATCCGACAAAGGGAAATAGCCATTGCATTCTGCCGATGTAGCGCCCAAAATAGGTCTCGCTTTCGTTTCCGTGTTCTGCCTTTAGGCCAATTCTCCAATCTGTTGTAAAACGGTAGCGCGTATTGGCTAGCATGAATTCTCCATCACTTCCATTGCTTTCCAGTCCAACTCGAGCCATGGGATGAAATGCCCTATCATCTGAATTCAGTCCACGCTTAGCAACTTTGACATCTGTAATTTCCGGATTAGCTGGGGAATTTTCATAGCTAAATACCCTGCCCATGCCACTCATCATGTGGTACAGGATATGGCAATGGAAAAACCAGTCTCCACCGGATTCTCTCGCGGCGAATTCAATAGTATCACGTTCCATCGGCATAATGTCAAGCACGTTTTTCATGGGTGCATTTTCTTTCTGCTCGTTCAACACCCTGAAGTCATGTCCATGCAGGTGCATCGGATGGCGCATCATGCTGTTATTGAACATGATAATCCGTACATTTTCTCCTTTTTTGATCAGAATCTTATCACTTTCCGATACGGTTTTATTGTCTAAAGTCCAGGTATATCGGTTCATGTTCCC
>JAQBOT010000465.1 GCA_028287885.1 Pedobacter sp. | reverse complement strand
GAGAACAACAATCCGGATCATCAGGGTATTCAACGGCTGGTTAGGGATCTGAACCATTTGTACCAGACGCATCCGGCACTTTACGAAAACGGGTATGCTCCGGAGACTTTTCACTGGATTAATGCAGATGACACTGAACATAGTATATTGTCATGGATTAGGAAATCAAAAGTTTCGAATGAGATCCTCCTCTTCGTTGCAAACTTTACTCCGGTGGTTAGGGAGAATTACCGCATTGGTGTTCCTCAGATGGGGTACTACCGCGAGTTATTCAACACAGATAATACGTATTATGGCGGAAGCGGTGTATTGAATGACGCTGTTTTAGAAACAGCGCCAATTCCTTTAAATGGGCGGACGCATTCTTTGCCTTTAAAACTTCCGCCCCTTGGATTAACCATTATCAAATTTAGTCAGGCCTATCCCTGGTCCAACTTGGCTTTAGCTGGGGATAGAAGTCGGGACTAGCACATTGTATAACTTATGGTAGTACTCGTCTGCCATGCGCCCAGCCTCAAATGCCGGCACAACATCTTTTGCAGCTTGCTTTAGGATCTTTAACCAGGTCGTATGGTCGTTATAGTACATCGGCAATACGATCTGTTCCAAGGTGTCCATAAGTTTTACATTTTCAAGTTGATCTTTCTCATCTACCGAGAGGGCATCTGAGGCTGGTGGAAACAGAAAACAATTCACTTTGTCCCTTGCAAACTCCGGTACCCAACCGTCTGGAATGGACAAGTTTATCGAGCCAACAATCGCTGCAGACATTCCGCTTGTGCCAGAGGCTTCCCTGTACATTCTAGGGTTGTTAAGCCAAACATCAGAGCCAGCTTTCATGACTCTGGATAGTTCAAGTTCATAACCAGTAAGCACAGCACAATTTACTATCGGTCTGGCGCGACTGATGATGTGGTTAAATAAACCTATAGCTTCTTGGTCTTTCGGATAGGGCTTGCCGGCCCAGATCACCTGTACAGGAAATTCTGTATTATTCACTAAACGCATGAACCTTTCCCAATCCTGCATCATCAGATCTGCCCGTTTATAACCAGCGAAACGTCGAGCCCAAACTATGGTCAAAACATTTTCGTCGAAGATCTTGCCGCATTGGTCTAGTACGATTTTAAAAAGCGCCTTTTTCATCTGCTTTTTCCTGCTTATGATGCCAGCATCATCGTCAGCCATAATCGCGTCATCAAGTATTGCGTCCTTCCAGTATGTTTTATTTTGTGCATTTGTTATGGATGTAATCTCACAAATGTTGTGGTTACTGCCCCACATTTGCCTGGATACCTCACCATGCATTTCTGAAACTCCATTAGCCATTCGAGCAAACTTCAAGGCGCCAAGCGTATAGTTGAATTCCACGCCGTCCATGCCTAAAATATATTTCACCTCATGCACCTGTAAATGGTAGAAGAAGGACATTTTCTTAAGTAACTCGTAATCATGAGACTCATTTCCAGCCATTTCCGGTGTATGGGTGGTAAATACAACACGCTTTTTTACTTCTTCCACGCTCTTGTGCTTGGCATATAAATAAAAGTTTAGCGGTACTGCATGCCCTTCGTTCATATGGTAAACATCAGGAGCTAAATTCAGATGATCAAGAAGTATGGCACCTCCAATACCAAGAACAATGCTTTGCGCAATACGCGTACTCTCGTTTGGATCATACAGATGATGCGTTATAGAGCGTGAAAGTATGTCGTTTTCCGGGATATCCGTACTTAATAAAAACAATGGCGCAGACTTGAAGGTCTCAGGTTTTAATAGGTAAACTTTCACCCGCACCGGAGTGTCATGGATCGGAACGGTAAGCACAATGCCGGTATCCTGTAAATAAGAATAATCCTTTTGGACGAAATCTGGTTTCATCAAGGCTTCTTCATCTCGGACTTGTTCATAGTAGCCGTATTTCCATAGCATACCAATCCCCATCAGATTTTGTTTCAACTCGTATGCGCTGCGGAGGTGTGAGCCAGCAAGAAAGCCCAAACCACCACTGTAAGTTTTTAATGCCTGATCAATGGCGAATTCCATTGAAAAGTAAGCGACGGATGTCGCGTATTTTGGATCGGGTTCATATCCGAAAATCTCTTGTTTAGTAAGCATAAATTATGAATTAAGGTTTGGTATGTCCAATTTTAGTTTTCTTGATGTTCTGAATATAAGTGATTTCCTGCGTTTATTGCCTAGGCTTAAACCACAAAATGTTCATTGGGTTTGTTCTTTATTGTGGATGCCCAATGAAATGTAAAGCTAATTTACAAATATGCTCAGCTTTGCAGCAATAAACTCAGCTACAGTTCGTTTCACCATGAATCAAAGTAAGGAATATCCAGTAATTGACTTTCTGAATGTTAACTAATATCAGTAAAGGACAAACGCATAATCAAACACCATTCAGATTGCATACTTATTTGGCTAATATAGGGCTCTTGTAGGGCTCTTCTAGGGCTCCGGCAGGGCTAAGTGCCCTAGCAAAGCCCTAAGGACACCTTAAATACGGCCGCCTTAAGGGCTGTTATCTTCAAAGTTGACGCAAGCCATTTTCCAGCCTGTAGCCATTTAAAATCAATTTTTACAAACAATTGGCAGTCGGATGGAATTATATAAGCAAATGCCTTTATACTAATTTTTAATTAAGAGCCTATGTCAAAAAACAAAGAAGGAAAGTTTGTTCCGCCAAAGGGCAAACCCTCAGGAAAAGGAAATGAGACTGTCGGATTGAAAGATGCCTTTGCAGCAATAGATCCAGACAAGGAAAATGAAATAACTGAAAAATACATTTCTGACACAGATGAACAGGAAGCACTAATTCAAATGCGTCATGTAAACAGAAATGTGAATAAAGGTGTAGACTACGACGATACTAAAAGCTAAAGTTTATGGGTGTATTATCAAAAGAGGACCTTGCCGAGCTAACAGGTTATGAAGCGGAGAATTGCGTTTCTATTTTCATACCTGCTCATAGTTCAGGCGTAGAGGTTAACAATTTGCATGATGCTATTGTATTTAAAAACAATTTGCAGGCGGCAAGGAGAGTACTACTGGATAAAGGCTTGCAACAACGTACAGTTGATTCAGTTCTAAAACCTGGTTTTGACCTGGTAGATGACCGTGAATTCTGGAACAGCCAGTCAGAAGGCCTCGCTGTTTACATTTCCGAGGGATTCATCAAAATTATAAAATTACCGTTTAAGCTTAAAGAGGAGTTATTTGTTAACTCTAACTTTTACATTGTTCCACTGCTTCCTGTTATGTCTGAAGACGAGCATTTTTTCTTACTTCTCTTAAGTAAAAAAGACGCAAGGATTTATCGCGGAGATGGTTTTGGAATGGAGCTTTTGGAAGTTGAAGGACTTCCGAACGGTATGGATGATGTTATTCATTTCGAAGAAAAAGACTCAAGACAATTGATGAGAAGGGCCGGTGGTGGTGCCGGTCGTGATGCGATTAATGGCGGTGGTTCTTACCATGGTCATGGATCAGGCTTAGCAGATGAGCCAGAATACATCTCCCAGTATTTAAAAGAAGTAGACCAGACCCTTTGGGTAGAGTTACTTGCGAACGAAAAGTCACCGTTAATTTTGGCAGGTACCGAAGGTATCATTGGACAATACAGAACAATATCAAAGTACAAGAACATTGTTGAAAGTATGTTGAGTGGAAACTTCGATCACGAGGATAAAAATACGATCTACCAGAAGGTCAAGGAGATTGCTGCTCCACTTTTTGAGGAGAATACGCGTAAAGCATTGAAAACATATTATGAAAACTCAACCGGCGAGCTGACTTCCTCAATACCGCAAGATGTTATTCCGGCAAGTTTTTACAGCCAGATCTCCGATCTCTTTGTTGTTCGGGATGTGCACATCTGGGGTAAGTTTGACCAGGCCTCTAATGAACTCGAGATTCATGAAGAGCCACAACCGGGGGACACCTGCCTAATGAACAAAGCAGTTGTCCAAACCATTAAGAACGGCGGGTCCGTACATGTTGTGGATCAGGGGCGAATGCCTGCAGAAAGCACCATCGCGGCATTTATGCGATTCTAATATTCAAGCTGCCCAGTTGGGCAGCTTTTTTTATATCCCCATTTTTGTCAGCCATATTAATTATCTTCGGCGCTCCCACCTGAATAGAAGATAAATATGTCTGAAAATACATCAACAAACAAGTTAGGCCTTTGGAGCAGCACATCGCTTGTAGTTGGAAATATGATTGGTGCAGGTGTTTTCCTAATGCCAGCCGCATTGGCGTCATACGGAAGCATCAGCTTGTTGGGCTGGGTATTTTCTGCAATTGGTTCCTATTTTCTTGCGCGTGTCTTCAGCAATTTAAGTAAACTGATGCCACATGCCACGGGTGGCCCATATGCCTATACTCGCGCGGGCTTGGGTGACTTTGCAGGCTTTTTGGTTGCTTGGGGATACTGGATCTCTGTTTCTTGTGCAAATGCAGCCATTACGATTTCACTGGTAAGTGCAATGAGCACTTTCTTCCCGGCATTAGCCGGCAACGCCCTGGCCTCTGTGCTAACCGGCTTAACCGCAATATGGCTACTTACCTATATTAATTCAAGGGGCATCGCATTATCTGGAAAATTGCAGTTGCTAACAACCGTACTTAAGTTAATTCCCTTGATCATCATTGCTGTTGGCGGTTTGTTCTTTATCAAATCCGCAAACTTTCTTCCTTTCAACAGTAGTGGTGGGTCCTTTTTGGCTGCGATAAATGCCACAGCTACGTTTACCATGTTTGCTTTTGTTGGTATAGAATGTGCATCCATC
>JAQBOT010000456.1 GCA_028287885.1 Pedobacter sp. | reverse complement strand
AACAGTATTGTTCTTTTCGGAAAGGTAAGCTGCCCACCAGGCAAAACTGCTGTTTGAAATGATAGCGATATCTGCATTCATTATGATCTGAAAGTCAATGATCTCATTGTTTGAGGAATAGATGTAGTTGGGCTTTTCCTTGAAGTAATCCTTTGCATGCTCAATATCATCACTTACAAAGAAAACTTTGTAGCGCTCTAAGTTTTCAATAGCATCAAGCCTTTGTTTGAAATACTTCATTGGTAAAGAGATATCTCTCTTGCCGTAATTCAGGTAATCTGTTCGTCTTATATGAACTACAACGGTTTTTTCACTACTAAAAGTAGATCCAAACTTCGCTTCGAATGCTTGTATATATTTCGGCTTAATGGTGATGTTGAATTTTCCTTTGATATGATTTAGATACCAGTCTGTTTGAAAGAATCCTTTGTAGACAATCCAGTCTTTTACAACTACCGGTCTTGGAACCTGAATGTTTTGAATGTATATTTCTTTGAACGGAAGTACAGCGGGAGCGGAACGTGTAATTATTGAGTATAATTTCGAACCCATTAACAAGTTCTGCTTCAAACCAAGATCGAAGTACCTGCTGAGGTAAGCATGGTGGGGGTTTACAAAAAAGAAAGTTTGGTTTTCATTGTTTGTTTTCAGGTACTGGAAGAATGCGTATTGGAAGATCTGATTTCCCATTCTGCCGTTAAATTTTACACCGATCATGTGGGACTTTCCATTAAGTACTTCTTTTCAAAACGTATTTGTTGTACACTTCAGGATAGAAGCGATAGGCGTAAATAAACGTTCGCAATACATTTACATTTAACTCTTTCTTTAAAATTACCTGCCCAATTGTAAAACCTACTATATTGGAAACTAATGTGGCGTAGGCCGCCCCGATAACTCCGAATTTTGAAATAAATATATAGTTTAAACCGAGGTTTAAACTGGCTGTTATCAGTACGATATAGAAGGTCAACTTTGTTCTTCCGATAGAATCCAGTATCGTACCAAATTGTCTACCATAAGGTATAAACAAACAGTAGAGCAAAGTTACCCTCAACAATGGAACCGAGTCTTCATACTTTGTGCCTGCAATAAAATGAACTACAAATCCTGAGCAAAAATACAAGACAAACAAACCGGGAACTAAGATCGCAAGTATGGTCCCCACAGATTTCTCGTATAGGTATTTTATTCCCTCTTTACCCTCAGTTTCCATTCTTTTAGCACTTTGGGGAAACACGATAGCTGCAACGGCGTTAGTCGGTATGTCAAAAAGATTGGTAATTCTTACAGCAATGTTAAAGGCACCAGAGGCTGCAGTAGATAGCATTCCTCCCAACATCATTTGGTCTATGGTACCTGACAAAATTGAACTTATTGATGTTCCAAAGGCATATTTCCCATAGTTAAAAAGTTTCTTAATCCACTCTGGATAAAGCTTAAATGAAATATGAAAATGCGGTTTTACGTGAAAGTACGCGATCAATGAACTCAGCATAACACTAAAAATCTGAACGTAGATCAAGTTTACAAGCTGGATTTTATAGCCGAAAACGTAGGATATTAGAATGTAAAAGAATAATGAAAACTGTCGAATGAAGTTTGTAAGTACAATTCCGGAAAAACTAAGGTTTGCTTGTTCTATGCAGTTAAATTGGGTTAGTATCCCCGTAAAGAAGAACAAAATGTTGTAGGTGTACAGCATTTTAACCAGTTCAGGTGACTTCCACAGAACTGCAAGTTCATGAGCAAAAAGGAAATTTGCCAAGATGCAAACCAATGTTAATATTCCGCTTATCGTAAATGAAGCGGATATAATCTCGGCATGTTGTTCCTTTTTTGATGATGAAATATATTTTATAAGTGCATTCTGAATAAGTCCACTACGAACAATCTCAAGGATAGTCGTAATAGACATAAATAATGTCCAGGTACCAAAGTGATCTTTTGTTAATACCCTGACTAAGAAGTAAAAACTTGCGAAACCGAAAAATACACCCGAAAAATTTTGAAGTACATTCAATAGACCCGACCTAAGCCAATAATTCTCTTTAAGTGATAATGCCATTTATCTATAATAATTGTCTATGTAGTTTATTACTGCTTCGTCAGTTTTGGCATGTAAAATTTGTGCGCCGGAGAACTTTGGATATAGCTTTTGATAACAGTTAAAGTGATGTTCCGGACCCTTTTTTGATAAAATTAAATTTGTTCCTCCAAAGTAAGAGGCTAAGGTAGCTGTACCACCGTGTATGGAAATAAACTTCTCTGCATTTGCATAGATCATGAATTGTAAATGATTGAAGTTATTGGCCTTACCTTCGTTTGTTACAAACAGGTCCTCCATTAATTTCACTTCAGGGTGTTCTGTTTCAATCCAGTTAAACTCATCCAAATCGTAAACATCACTGTTGTCCATGGTGATGTTTTGCGGTTTAGGCCGATTATAGATAATCGTATATTTTTCCTTCAAGTTTGTAAACATGTAATCGAGAAGCGCTATGCTATAGAAGCTTATTGGTGGACCGTCCCATTCCATATTAAAGCGGTTCGCTACTATAAGTATAGGTTTTTCGTATTGATAAATGTCATTTTTGTAATGATCCTTTAATGGAACAGCGCACCACTTTTTCATGTTGTAGTTTTGACTGTAGAGGACTCTGGGCATTTCATAATTGTAGTTGCCCTCATTCGTTCTGGTCTGGAATACTTCTGCATGTTGAGGAGAGAAGAAGTAAAGTTCTTTCGTGAACTTTGCTGCCTCAGTGGCCTTAAGCGTCCCGTTCTTATAATGCCAATATGCGAAAGGAAGGGCAAATTGCAGCTCTGGTGCAAATTCGCCACTAAAGGAGGTTTGCTTATATTTGTTCTTTATGAAGTAATCTTTTATTAAATATTTCAATTGAACAACCTGGCAGTAATACGTATCCCGATAATAGTATCTAATGTCGGCTGGGAGCTTTCCATAGATCAGCCTAACCAGGAAGCCCAGGCCTTTGTTTAGTAGTTTCTTGATCATTAATTCGCCATTTGACACTTATCCATCCTTAATTTACCTCGGGGCCTTTGATGTACTCGCCCAAATTACTAAAGTGCAGTAAGAACCTGCTTTTGAAGGCTTGGAACAATCCACCTTCTGCGTCAATTCTTCTTGAGGACGTATATACCCTTGCTTCTGTGCTTTTTGCCAGGTACAATTTGCCTGTTTTTTTTAAGTTCAATGCCATCCTTCCATCTTCCGATTCTTCGACGAACTCATTTGTACCTTTGGCATTTTCGAACTTTCTTACTTGATTAACTTCAAATCCGCCGTTTGATAGACCTATTTCAGTAATGAAACCCATGTTGAAGCCTAGTACGTTCAGGTGTTCACGCCTATATCTCCTTAGGTTAATTAATAAGCCCGTAATTGCTTCATAAGCAACCAGCAATAAACGACTTTGTCCGAGCGTGGGGATGAAAGAATATCGGCCGTAAACGCCGACGTAACCCTTATTGACTTGAAGTGGAGACACCATCTGATCAATCCAATTTGGAGGATAAAAGGTGTCCGAGTCTGCACACAAATGGTATTTACCAGCTGCGTTTTCAAGTCCAAGCTGTCTCGCATGTGAGATACCCTGCCGATTCTGAAAAAAGGATTTTACATCAAGAGCGTCAAGAACGTGTTGTGTACCATCGGTCGAGTTGTTGTTTATCACTATAATCTCCACCTTCCTTTGCGTGTTGTTCGACGCCAAAGAAGATAAGGTTCTAAATAAATTATTTTCTTCGTTCCAAGCTGGAATAACAACAGAGACGTCAGGCTGATTATCTTTAAACCCACTTAGTCGAATTTTTAAATCCAAGATTTCTGCCGGTGATAAATCTTTGAATTTTTTGCCAGAATAAAAGTGTGGCATTAACCAACTGGGAATAGCAAATAAGGGCATAGCGAATAAAGCGTAAATTTTCTGACAATCTTACAAGATGTATCCAGCAAGGTATTCTTAAATACCAATGTGAAATCATTCCCAAATCCTGCAGGTAAGTAGTAACCTAAAGGTCTTAATAATTATCAAGAATTTTGCACGTTTTAACCAAAATTGCACATTATTGCACAATTATTTTTGAGTGAAAAATAGAATATCATAATTATACTTGGCTTGCCTGTAAATATCTCTAACAACCTTAATGATTAGATTGCGGGATTGGGATAAGTTACTTCTGGACATGGTACTAGGCTCAACTTCAGAATTTACCTGTGTAAAAAGGCTTCCGAAATCGTTATAAAACAAGCCTTTTCCTTTCTTTTGAATGAAAGAAACACACATTCTATATTCGGTACGGTCGCCTTTAATGCCTTCCGCGTAATCGCCAAACTTCGATAGAAAGGAAGATCTCCTTAAATGCGGGTGATCACTGTATGCATAAATCTTTGTATAATTCAGCTGAAAGGGTTTAATCAACATCTCTGAATATCCTTGCTTAAACGGCCTTAAATAAGGATAGGCATAGTAGGCATAGAATCGAACAACATCGAGATCCTTGTCTTCATCCATCAGCCTTACAGCATTTTGAAATTTTCCTGGAAACTTAGAGGTAGGTACAAAGTCCTCCTGTACATAAAGCGTAAGGGCAGAAGTAGCTGCCTTTTGTCCTTTGTTTAAGTTATGACCCAATCCGAAATTTGTCTCAGACGTGAGCAGCTTAAATTTGAACCTGTTTTGAAGCTGTTTTATGTATGTCAAATGTGCTTCTTCACTGCCGTCGTCAGAAACAATAACTTCATTAAATGAACAGTTCAAATCTGCAAAGCTGTTCAACAGACGTTCCAATGACGCACTTCGGTTATAATGTGTAATCAATAATGTTACTTCTGAAAAAAAGTATTGGTTCATAATTGTTGACTCTTAAAAAGCGTTTTCATTTTTTTTTCAATCATGTTGTATAACTTCTTAGAGAAGCGCATGTACTCCTTCAATGGTTTAAAACTACTAAAGCTTGTCAAGCTTAAATAGCTAAAGAACTCGTTTTTGTACTCCATATTTTTGTCGTAGGAACTGAAAATAGGTTTCCTTCCAATGAAGTGGATGATAAGCGGCTCTGGATCATTTGACGAGGAATAAGTATTCCATCGGCTATCCAGCTTGCGCCACCTGTTTGCAAAAACAACGTTTAAACCGTACTGATCCGGAAAGCTGGCAAACCGCTTATTTTTTATAATGCAATCGATGATCTCTTGTGTAAGATTTGAATTTCGCCATTTTACCAAGTCGATAACCAAGAGTCCGCTGTTGTAATACGTCGTTTCAGGCGCGAGTTCAAGTGCTTCGTAATTACTTATGCCTGCCCAGCCGGTACTTACTAAAGGTGCCCGGTCAGGAACGCCTGCAATTATCTTGTCTTCTAAATCAACATTCCAAAGTTCCGACAAGTCCGTACGAACAATCATATCCACATCCAGGTAAATTGCCTTAATACAGCTTACAGGAAGGAAATGTGGAATAAACAATCTAGTATAGACGTTTAACGGAAATGTCGAAGCATCAAGGGGTAGCTTTGTCTTATCAACTACATCAGCCATTTTCAGCCAATGTAGAGATAGAATAGGATCATTGACTGTACTTATGATCTTAGCTTTATTGGTATCAGTCATCTCATCCTCAATAATATATATGTCTATTGCCAGACGACTACGATGATTGACCTCAATTGACTTTAGCAAAGCTGCAAGCATTACAGCGAAGTGGTT
>JAQBOT010000440.1 GCA_028287885.1 Pedobacter sp. | reverse complement strand
CAGGCCAATAATTCATCTGGGTGTTGATGTTAATGGTATAATTTGAGCTCCAGGGTGCACGCAGTTCCTTATTCCAGATTCCCTGGAGGTTTGCCGGTGGACCCCCAGGCCTGCTTGAGGAGATCAGCAAATATCTCCCGAATTGGAAATACAAGGTCTCCAGGAAAGGGTCGTAAGTATTTTTTGAATACAGCTGTAAGCGCTTGTTTGATGGCAAGGATGTCTGAGCGTTTTTGCCGCCCAAAGTATCTGTTAAATCAAATTTAACCCTATTGAAATACTTTTGATAATCGTCAGTATGGCCTTTAAGCAAAGTGCTATAGCTGATAGCCGTTGCCTTTTACAAAAGGGAAGAAGCAATTGTCGACTCATCCTTCCCCTGCTTATCGGGGCACTTATCGAAACTATTGAAGCTGGTTGCCGCCGTTACATAAATTGTCGCAAGATCGGCGTTTTTCACCTGTATGCCAGCTGTGTCGGCATGCATGGTCCCACCTGTCAACACAATCTTTACTCTAATTTGGTAGCGCATACCATTGCAACCAGTTGTATCGCCGTACACAACCGCTGGCCTTCCTTTGGGATTGTAATAGCTTGGATCTACATGTGAAGGTGCCCTGCCGCTTAGTATCAGTTCGTCTTTTCCAACAACCTTTACGGAATAATGCAATTGGCTTCCCAGTCCTAGTTTAAAGCTAAGTGCTTTCAACTTATCTGCAGTAATTCTCATAACAAGCACATTGTTAGGTGCCGAGGCGAAAACTACACGTTTGTAAGTCGTATTGCCAGCTATGAACCGCGTGGTACTTGTTGAATTTTCAATATTTAAGTCCCTGTAGTAATTCCTTACTTTGGCCCCCGCTAAATCCTGAGTAAGCGTCAGATCACCCAACGGTAAATAGGAATCAGTAAATAGGCCCTGCATTTTCTTTGCAAGCTGCTCTGCTTTTCCATAGTCGGAATCTTGCATTAAAGCTTTTCGGAGTTGAGGTAAGTAGCTGGCAGCCGCCGGATTAATTCGTTTCGGAACAGGACCTCCACTAAATAACGTACTCTCATTCAATTGCAGAAGTTCTTTTTCAACTCCGCCAAAGACCATAGCGCCAATCTTGCCATTACCTACCGGAAGCGCTTCAACCCAATTAGAGGCAGGCTTATCATACCATAATTTCAAAGACTCGGACTGAGCAATAACTTTTGACGGAAAAGAAAAGCATATAAGAATTAGAAATGGGTAGGTTAGAAACGAATAGGATTTGAATTTGATGCGCATAAAGAGAAGTTAAGAACAGCAAGTTATGAAGTTCTGGTATAGCAAGTAGAGCCAGAGTATGTTCAAGGTACACTAATAATCGATTCGCTCAGGCAATACAATGCGATTTGCTACAAATAGGTCTCGAAACTACATAAGACATTCAAATATGCTAAAATCTTAGCCAAAAAAAAGAGCTCCGAAGAGCTCTTTAACTTATATATTAAAAACCTTATGCTGCATCAATTGCCTCACGAAGGGCTTTTGCTGCTGCTGCAGGATCTTCAGCGCCATAAATTGCTGCACCTGCAACAACAACAATTGCACCTGCTTTTACAACTGCTGCAACATTATCGATGTTCACGCCACCAGCTACAGATACCGGAACGCCAACTTTTGCTGCCTCATCGATCAACACCTGGATGGAATAACCTGCTGTCCATTGCTCATCTAAACCCGCATGTAACTCCACAAACTCAACACCAAGTTCAGTTACTTCCTGAGCTCTTTTAACGCGGTCCGGATAACCGATCGTATCTACAACAACACCTTTGTTGTGTGCTTTCGCTGCTTTCACTGCACCGATAATGGTTGCATTTCCGGCGGCACCCATAACAGTAACCAAATCTGCTCCTGCTTTAAAAGCGATATCTGCTTCAAGCTCTCCTGCATCAGCAGTTTTAAGATCTGCAAATACCAGTTTGTCTGGATGCGCATTTTTCATTGCGGTAATCACCGCTGATCCCATGTTTTTGATCAGTGGAGTTCCCAATTCGATAATATCAACATAGGGTGCAACTTTTGCTGCAAGTGCCAATGCTTCTTCTGTAGTTAATAAATCTATTGCTACTTGTAATTTTGCCATTATGGTATGTATTTGAAATTAATATGTATTTGTGTATTGTTTATTCAAGATTTGCATGACGCTCCCAGAGCACTTCCGCAGGTGTCCCTTGTATTTTCCAAAGTGATTGAAAAACGATATCCATCAAAAGAAACAAGAACTGCTCAAACAGGCTGCCTGCGTATTGTTTTGAATTGTTCCCATCGAATTCCTGTTTCCCGGCTGCCGGTATCACAACCGTGTGGAAAGCTAATTTTGCCAGATCAGATTCTGGTGCAGTTGTAATCGCGACTACCTTTGCCCCAACTGCAATTGCTTTTTCCGCAGCCCTAACCATGGAGGCCGTGGTCCCAGATCCTGAAGCGACGATAAGTAAGTCGCCTTTTTTGATGGCAGGAGTTGTGGTGTCCCCGACAAAATAAACGGTAAGTCCATGGTGCATCAACCGCATTGCGGCGCCTCTTAGGGCAAAACCTGATCGTCCTGCAGCAATAAGAAATATTCTTTCCGAGTGCTGGATGGAAGTGATTAAAGGAATAAGGCTTTCTGTATCTATTTTCCTGGACAGTTTTACGTTCTCCTCTAATATTAAATCCAGATTTGATTGCAGCTCCGAGTTCAAGCGCTGAAAATCCATATGCTCAATTTCAATTCCTTCTGTTTTCATATCTTAATTTTACCTGGCCAAAGGTAGCTTCGCAAACAGGAGCTACCTTTACACAAACAGCCCATTAAGTGGGACTATTTGGCAATTTCATCCTTGTAAAGTCATAATGGCGTTGCTGACAATTGTCGATTTCCGAATTGTCCACCATAATCCGCTATTTGTCCAAGTAGAACCCTAAGAACCCCATATCTTTGTAACATGAATGCTGAAAATACCCTGGGACTAGAAAAAGCGGTTCTCTACATCCGCACCCTGAATAACTGCCCGCCGAGCTACCTGAATGATCC
>JAQBOT010000432.1 GCA_028287885.1 Pedobacter sp. | reverse complement strand
GGATAATTGAACAAACAGGAAGAAAAAAGCATGTTAGAATTATCTTTACCACCGCTTATGATCAGTATGCCCTGGAAGGTTTTAAAGTAGATGCGCTTGATTACTTACTTAAACCCTTTAATTTCGTTGATTTCTCCAAGGCGGCAACAAAGGCATATGATTATTTTATTTTGCTGGCGCATACATCAACTCCGACAACAGGTACTGGCTTAATAGGCCTGCCCGAAAAGAACTATTTGTATCTTAAAGTGGATTACCAGCTGGTGAAAGTTGATACGGAAGACATCCTGTATATTGAAGGATTGAAGGATTATGTTAAGCTGTACCTGAAGAATCAGGAAAAGCCATTACTCACGCTAACCAGCTTGAAAAGCCTGGAAGAAAAATTACCTGCATCGGCATTTTTGCGAATACACAGGTCCTTTATTGTGGGTGTCGAACAAATTAAGTCAGTTACAAAGAATTCTGTGCAGATAGGACAAACTACAATACCGGTAACAGATCAGTATAAGGAGGGCTTTGTAGAACTCTTGAAAAAGTGGCTATAGCAATCTAAAATGGTCTAGAATCACCTGGATTCAGCCACTTCTTAAGTATTTGTTTAATGGTGTCCTCCACAACGGGCTTGGTTACAAAATCATCCATGCCGGCGGCCAGACACTTATCTTTTTCACTTTGGACGTTGCCTGCTGTCAATGCGATTATTGGAACTTGAGCCAAAGATTCGATCTGTTTAATTTTCTTGGTGGCTTCATAGCCGTTCATTTCAGGCATCTGCACATCCATGAAAATTAGGTCAGGTGCCTTGTTCATACAACAATCTACAGCTTCAATTCCATTCTTAGCTTCGATGAGCAGCGCGTTCGGTGCCGCACGTTTCAAGATTGTTCTGGCAAGCAGCATATTTATAGCATTATCTTCAGCAATTAAAATTGTAATATGCCTTGTCGTCTCCGGGCTCTTTTCAGTGCCTACGGTTACTTTTGGCCTTTCCTTTTTATGCAACCTTGACAGGCTGTCATAAAGGTCCTGCATTTTGATAGGCTTTACCAATCGCCGGCTAACCTGGAATTCATCACAGACCTTAATTACTTTCTCATCGTCTGAAGAGCTGGATAGCAACATAATGGCTTGTTCTTCCGGGCCAGCATTAAAGCTTTCCCGAATTTTCCTTATGGTTTCAAGGCCATCCATGAAAGGCATATGGTAATCCATTAAAATGACGTCAAAGCGAGCTCCAGTTGATAGTAGTTGCAGTGCTTCCAAGCCATTCCTTGCTTCAACACTCTCGATGTTTTTAAGTAAAAGCATTTGACGTAAGATCGTCCTGTTGTTGTCATTGTCATCAACAATCAAAGCTTTTTTTAGATCAAGGTTTTCCCAAGTTTCTGGCTCACCTTGTTCTGCTTCTAAAGTGATTTCAAAAAAGAAAACACTTCCCTCCCCCAAAACGCTCTTCAGCTGCAATTGGCTGCCCATCATGCCCAAAAGCTTGTTTGAGATGGTTAACCCAAGGCCAGTACCGCCATATTTCTTCGTCGTAGATCCATCTTCCTGTGAAAATGCATCAAAGATTTTGAGCTGCTTATCGGGCTTTATCCCGATACCCGTATCTCTCACAGAAAAACGGAAAGTGCTGTCTCGGCCATCCCTGGCGATTTCCTCTACCTTAAGTTCAATTTCCCCATTCTCGGTGAACTTAGATGCATTGCTTAGCAGGTTTATTAAAATCTGTTTTAGCCTCACCGTGTCTGTCCAAATAAACCGTGGTAAGCCGGTGGATAGGTTCAAAAGCATCTCAACACCTTTTGTCTGGATCTGATAGGTAATGATGTCAGTTGCCTGTGCGGACATTTCATACAAGTCGCAGCGTTCTATTTCCAGTTCCAGTTTGCCTGCTTCGATTTTAGAAAAATCAAGAATATCGTTAATGATGCCTAAAAGCGCATTGGCCGACTGGTTTACAATGGTGAGATACTGTTGCTGGATTTCGTTCAAATCGGTTTTTAACACCAAGTCTGTAAATCCAATTAAACCGTTCAAGGGTGTGCGGATCTCATGGCTCATATTAGCGAGGAACTCAGATTTAGCAACGCTTGCCTGTTCGGCCTGGATTTTGGCTTTTTGCAGCTCTTCGCGTTGTAAGACTTGCTCGGTGATGTTTTGAGTGAAGGCCATCATTCCGCCGATGGAGCCATCAAATTTATACCAGGGTCTCAATTCCCAGGTGACATATTGAAACTGGTCTACACCTTGTGCAGTAAAGTAATCTCCTACTTTTCGTTCAATGCTACCATTTAAAATTCTTTGATGGCGTGCTTTGGATTCTGGTCCTAGATTAGGGAACACATCATAATAGGAAGCACCTATGATATTTCTGTCTTTTAAATTATAATCTTCAAGCCAGCAATTTGTCACCGCTACGAAGTTCATTTTGTCGTCTACCATGGCAACGGCTGCGGGTGCATGTTCAACGAAGGCTATAAGCCTCGTCTTTTCCGTTACAAGTTCAGATTCTATTCTTTCCCTTTCGGTGATATCAACTGCGTTACCAATAACATAGGGTTCTGAGCCAATGCCCGTCTCCAGGACATTGTTGTACAACCAAATACGTTCAGACCCGTCTTTGTGCAGTGCAGTTAATTTTGCTTGCACACGCCCAGTTTTCATCATCTCTGTCATGTAATCTGATAGAAATGCATGTTTTGGAGGTGGAATGATGTCTAAAAGGCGCATTCCGGAAATCTCCGCCACCGTGTAGCCTAAGGTAGTGGCTCCAGCAGAATTGACAGACAAAAGATTTCCTTTTAAATCATGCGTAAACATGACCCCTTGAGAGTTTTCGAAAAATGATCTGAATTTACGTTCACTTGCAGCCAATTTTTCCGTATTGAGGTGCTTGTGTGTAAATGCGCTTCCAGTCTCCGGTTCTTTTTGTTGCCTTCCTTGAAGAATCAAAATCATAACCTCCTCGGCAAGTAACTTTAATGCCTGTCGCTGACTGTTTGAGAGACTACCAGGCTTATGGTCAATGACGCATATTGTGCCAAGTGCGTAGCCTTTTGGATCCATTATCGGGTATCCGCCATAAAACCTTATGATTTGTTCTTCGGCATTAGCATCAAGATTTTGGAAGCGCTCGTTATCAACTGTATCTGGTACTTCCAGGTATCGGTCTTCGAGAATGGTATAGCGGCAGAAAGAGTATGCCTGTTGAATTGTGCCCAGGGCTGAATCCGTTTTACCTTTGAACCACAGTTCTTCTGCGGACACAAGCGCAATGAAAGCCACA
>JAQBOT010000413.1 GCA_028287885.1 Pedobacter sp. | reverse complement strand
CTTACTTTGTACAGCTACCAGTTTTTGTTAAAGGACGACAAATCTGAAACTGGAAATAAGATCATTCTAAGCAAGCCTGATCCCTATATTTTTTACCTCGGTATTGTGGTGTTGCTTTCTGCCATTTGCGAAGGTGGGATGTTTGATTGGAGCGGCATCTACTTCCAACAGGTCTTGAACATAAAAATCTTCACGTACGGCTATTTGATCTTTATGACGTTTATGGCCTTATCACGCTTCATTTCTGATAAAATTATTGAAGCTGTGGGGATGCCACGGACTTATATTATGAGTGCCAGCTGTATTATGGCCGGAATATCTATGGCCATCATCGTTCCAAGATTTTGGACGGCCATGGTTGGCTTTTCAATGGTAGGTTTTGGTACCGCAGCCGTTATTCCGATGTCTTATGCACTCGCAGGATCGTCGAAAAAATACTCTCCTGGCATGGCCATATCAATCATTGCTACCTATTCGATCACGGGGATGTTACTCGGCCCACCATTAATCGGATACCTGGCACATGCTTTTAGCCTCAGAATTTCTTTCATCATTTTCGGTCTCTGCGGATTGCTGCTGATCCCTGTTTCCCAATTGTTCTTTCGCCATAAACGGAGTCTTAAACAAGCCTAATTATTCCCTGAACATACAAACTTCAGAAACACATCAAACACACACGTTGCGTGGGTTTGATGTGCGCTTGATGTGTGTTTGATGTGCGCTTGATGTGCCTTCAAGAAAAATCCAATGCATTGTGTCTTGTACTGCTTTTGCTTTACACCTAATACTAGGTTTTACTGATTTTGGTTTACATTTTGGTTCAGACCTCTAAATACCATCACTGTATTCAAACTTTCCTGATTTTTCAGTAATGGTGATCTTGTATATAATCAATTCAAGGTCTTCAAGGTCAGCTTCATTTGAGGTAATTCCGTGAGAAGGATGTCCGGCGGGAGTCGTAACAAAAGGCATTAGCCGATGGGTGAGTCCCTGCATGGCCTGATGTTTTTTCTCTTTATCTGTAATTTCTTCAAATCTTCCCCAAAGTATTGCACTTTGCCATTGGAATATACTGCTGATTTGGTCTACTTGGAAACACACATTCGGGTTTTGACGCATCATATCAATCTTTTTGCCTGCTGCCGAATGGGAATAAATAGTCGAGTTTTTATAATAATAATTGATTGGAACGATGTAAACTTTACCATCGATAGCGCAGCCGAGTCTTCCTGTAACTTGGCCACTTAACAGCGCATCAATTTGTGTTTCGTTGAGTACTCCTAACATGTAATTTGATTTGGTGGTCGAAGTTAAAACAATGTTAGGCGTATAAAATTGATCCCAATGGTATGATTATGTGATTGTAATCACCATCTAAAAAGACTATAATGATGTGTCTTATGAAAGAACTTGAGCAATTCATTGTCCCTTACCTAATTTCCCAAGCAGTTGCAATAGGTTTTTTGTTCGCTGCCGGGAAAAGTACAAGACTTGCTCGCTTACTTTTTTCAGTGCTTTTCGTTGCCGCTTCAGCTCTTAATATGTATTTAGGTCTTACAAGTCCCAATAGCTATCTTGTTTATGCTAAGATGGCTGTCCCTTTATATCGCAATATAATCAACGGCTGGTTCTGTCATTACAATCAGTTTATTATTCCAGTGATTGCTTTCGGGCAGTTTGCGATAGGTGTAGGTATGCTTCTCAAGGGTTGGTGGCTGAAATTGGCTTGCCTCGGAACCATTATCTTTTTGCTAAGCATTGCTCCACTCATGACAGGTTCAGCTTTTCCTTTTTCATTGATTTTATCCTGGGCTGCATGGCTGGTGTTGAAAAAAGGCAAAAACGATTACTTATGGCAGAGCATTAGACCGACACTCAGCTAAAGACTTAAAAAAAATTACCAATTCAGTTATGTCTTCACATGTCTTTTGAAATTGACACCATCTTAGTACCCTCTAGTACTTAGTTTTCTGGGTTCCTAAGCAAAACGGCCAATTGCCCACAAAAAAAAAGCGGTTGTAGCACTCATTAAAGTGATACAACCGCTTCTTATCAACTAAAGAAAATTTTTATTTCAGCTCTTCGATCGCTTTGTCGATATAACCCGGATCAGTTTTGCCGATCGCAGATTCTTTCAATTGGCTTAACAAGCCTGCAATGTACTGGTTCAGCCCTTGAGATTTTAAAGCAAGGCCAAAATTCTTAGCATCATCCACCGCGCGTTCCAGAGCAGCTTTATCAGCTGTTTTACCAACAAGAGATAAATACATAGGAATGGCGTTATATTGTTCCTGCTTGCTTTTATCCGAGAAGTTGTTAGCAAAGAAGGGAACCTCTTTTTCCGTCCCTGATGTAGCAAACACATACATCATTGCTGTAGTTAGAAGTCCTTTGTTGTCTTTTTCAAATGATTTCGCAGCTGTAAAGGCCTGGTCAGGCTTTTGTTTTGCCAATGATACCAAACCGGCACCTTGAACGGCATACGACTGACTGCCTAAGGCAGCGTTGAATAAAGGAAGGTAAGCGGGATTATTTGTAGCGCCCAATACTGAAATTGCATTTGCTTTTACAATATTGTTCGGATCTGCGGCCGCAAGCTTTTCTACAGCCGGGATCGCAGTCTTGGCAATTGCCGCGTCTTTTAGATTCAACACTTTCAAGGCTGTTAAACGAACATTATAATACTTGTCGTTCAATGCAGCCAAAAGCACTTTTAATGCATCCGGACTTGTTTGATTCTTCGAGGCATACAATACAGCTTCTAATCTGTCCAGGTACAATGGCGCATTAAAAAACTGGAAGCTGAAAGCTTCGGCGGTTTTGTTATCCGTTTTGTCCCAAAGAACCACCTTATCTGCATCAACGTTCACCAAATCGGGTCTTGTTGCTGATTGAAAAGCGAAGGTCTGCACAGCATCCTTCAGCGTTACCTGATAATGTTGTTTGTTCTTTCCGGTATACAGATCAATAGCCATAGGAATGGTAAAAGGAGCACCCGACTGACTTTGTGTAACCGTCACTTTCTGTGTTTTCGAAGCCTCATCCCAGGCGTAGTCTATCTTAACAACTGGATGTCCGGCACCAAAATACCATTGGTTAAAGAACCAGTTCATATCCTTTCCGCTGGCTTCTTCCATTGCCAGACGAAGCAAATGAGCTTCTCCGTTTTTTAATGCGTTTTGTTTTAGGTAGATATTCAGACCTTTAAAGAAGACCTCATCACCTAAAAAATTGCGCATCATGTTCAGTATACGTCCACCTTTCTGGTAAGAAACCAAGTCGAACACGTCTTCTTTTTCCTGGTAATTGAATCGTACAAGGTTCTTTGAATAGTTCTCCTTATCTCCTAAGTAACTAACCAAATCCTTATAATTGTGGTCGTCTGCCGCATCTTTGCCGTATTTGTGTTCAGCCCAAAGAATTTCGCTATAATTCGCAAAAGACTCATTTACGGTAATGTTACTCCAGCTTTCTGCAGTTACATAATCACCAAACCATTGGTGGAACAGTTCATGTGCAATCGTGCTTTCGGCTTTATCGAAGTTTTCGTCTAGCATTTCCCTTGGCGTTCTCTGAACATATTCTCCATGCAAGGTGGCAGAAGTATTCTCCATTGCACCACTTACGTAGTCTCTAGCAACGATCTGGCTGTATTTATTCCATGGATAATCAACACCGAGAAGCTTTGAATACAACTCAATCATTTCTGGCGTTGTACCGAAGATCTGTTTTGCATAAGGCGCATAAGCCGGCTCGAGGTAATAGTTTACCTCTTTTTCTTTCCATTTATCATGGTAGATCTTAAAATCACCAACAGCCATCATAAAAAGGTAGGTGGAATGTGGAAGGTCCATTTTCCAGGTGTCGGTACGCGTGCCATTGGCGTTTTTTACCTGTGTGGTAAGTTTCCCATTAGACAAGGTCACGTATTTCGACGGAACAGTCATGATGATCTCAGAGGTTGTCTTTTGATTTGGTCTGTCCAGTGTTGGAAACCATGCAGACGAAGATTGTAATTCTCCCTGAGTCCAGATCTGAACAGGTTTATTTTTAACTGCACTGTCCGGGTTGATGAAATACAAACCTTTGGCATCGGTGATTGCCGCTGAGCCTTTAACCTTCAAGTCATCGGGTTTCGCAACGTATTCAATGTAGATGGTATACGTTTGTCCTGGAAGGTACTTTTTGCCCAGGTTAATCCTGATCTGTTCCTGATCATACTTATACTTCAGCGGCTGCAGGCTTTTTCCATTCACCATGGCAACAGATTTAATATCCATACCCTGAGCATCCAAATTTAAGCTGTCCGTAGCATACGCGTAAGGCTTAAGCGTAGCCCATTCTTTTCCGTAAAGGAACCTTTTCGCATAGTCAAATCTAACGTCAAGTTTAGTATGAACTAAAGCGTTCACTTTAGTGGCAGATGCCCTATAGATGGCCATGGGGGAAGCTGTGCCGGGTGTTTGAGCAAAAACACCGTTTGAAGCAAGCAGCAATGCGACTGATGTGCAGGCTGCTTTAAAAAGATTATTGTTCATGTGTTTCATTGATTCGCGAATGTAACGAATAGATTGCTAAATTATAAAGGGCCTAAATGAATTAATCAGAATGCTTTCCTTTGTAACGAAAAAAATTAGACGATGGTCAGATACCCACTTAGCAAAACGCAAGAAGTACAAGAAGATTATTTTGGAACAGTTGTGAAAGATCCTTTTCGTTGGCTTGAAGATGACCGTTCAACAGAGACCAAGGAATGGGTTGACGAACAAAACAAGGTTACTCAAGGTTTTTTAGCACAGATTCCTTTTAGGAAAGCCATTAGCCAGCGATTAAGTAAGCTGATGGACTATGAAAAGTTCTCCAGCCCCTTTAAGGAGGGTAATTACACCTACTATTATAAAAATACAGGCTTGCAGAATCAAAGTGTGTTGTACAGGCAAAAAGAAGGGGATGAACCGGAGATTTTTCTAGACCCAAATACATTTTCAAAAGACGGGAGCACTGCGTTGGCTGGCATCAGTTTCTCCAAAGATGGGAGTTTAGTTGCCTATCAAACATCGAAGGGCGGCTCTGACTGGACTACTGCTTACGTTCTTGATGCAGAAAATAAACATCTAATTTACGAGCAAATTGAAAATGTTAAGTTCTCTGACCTTGCCTGGCAGGGCAATGATGGTTTTTATTATAGTAGCTATGATAAACCAAATGAAGGTAGTCAGCTTTCAGGAAAAACAGAACATCACAAATTATTTTACCATACGCTTGGAACGGCCCAAACAACTGATAAACTAATCTTTGGAGGACCTGAACTACCTCGTCGCTACATCAGTGGAAGTTTGACGGAAGACGAACGCTTTCTTGTGATCACGGCAGCAAATTCTACCTCCGGCAACGAACTCTACTTTCAGGACCTGTCGGTTCCAGACGGAAAGATTCAAGCTATAGTCGAGAACTTTGATAAGGATCATTACATTTTTTACAGCGAAGGCGAAAGGCTGTACATCTATACCAACGCAAATGCTGCAAACGGGAAAGTTGTTATTGTAAATAGCAAATCTCCTGGAATGGAGAATTGGACAGACTTGATTGGAGAAACTGAAAATGTGCTTACGCCGAGCACTGGTGGCGGAAAGCTATTCGCCAATTATATGAAGGATGCTGTATCTATGGTATTACAATATAATATGATGGGTGAGCTTGAACATAGCGTAGAACTACCTGGACCCGGCACTGCAATAGGTTTTGGAAGTAAAAGCCTCGAAAAGAAGCTGTATTATACCTTCAGCTCCTATGTGTATCCTGCAACTATTTTTGAAT
>JAQBOT010000405.1 GCA_028287885.1 Pedobacter sp. | reverse complement strand
CAAATACAGGCTTATTTCCTCAAACCAATTACCAACTCGCTTATGCCTAAACTTAGACTATGAAAACATGTACCAAGCAAACCCAACATATACGACAAGGCTTATTTATAATACCCTGGTTGACGATCCTTTTGCCTGCTTGTGGCGGACTGCGCAATGTAGAAAGGCTTCAGAAAAGTTCAGAAATAAGCACCGACAGTACAATTCGGACCGAACAAGTTGCGATTGTTAAACAACAAAAAACCGTTGATCTCTTGCTTGTAAAGGGCGATTCATTGAACAGCAACTACAAGGTTCAGATCTGGCCCAAGGGGAAGTTCAGTTACAATGCCGAACGGGGCTTTGAAGGTACAGCAGACAGAATCTCGATTACAGGAGATGTAAAACAACGGAATCAATCGATTAAGTTAAGTCGATTTACAGAAGGCCGAGATCAGCTTTTGGAGCAAAGTACGGATATACAAAAGACGACCAACGTAGTTCAAAAAAGTGCGGTGTTGAAAAAGCAAATTTCCTGGAAAACTATTTTGGGCTATTTTTTGATCGCCTTCTGTCTAATTATAGTGATACTAATCTTTCGTGTAATCCGAAGACGGTTTACCTTTTGAGCGGCTTTATTTTGTGATGCCTAAAGCTGATCGGTACACCTGGTCTAGCTTATTGATAACGCTATCCCAAGAAAAACTTTCTGAGAGAACTTTTGCTTTTTTCCCCATGGTAACCTTCAGAGTTTTGTCTGATATAAAACGCTGAATTGCATCACGCAATTCTGAAACCTCCTCATGATTAACCAGGAAACCCTGCTCGCCCTCCGTTATGTAGCCATGCATACCCGTGTTTCTGGCACCAATAACCGCAAGGCCACAAGCCATCGCTTCGATATACACCCGGCCAAACAATTCCGGGAAACTTGGCAAGACAAAAAGATCATAGTTCAGCAGGGTTTCAGGAATGACTTCGTAATCAATATGTCCATGTAAAACCACCTTGTCGCTTATCGATGATTGCGCCACAAGATCTTTCAAGGTGTCGAAATGCGGTCCTTCTCCATAAATATCCCAGGTAAAGCCCTCTTTGATTTGATCAAGCGCTAAGATAATTTTATCAATGTTTTTCCAGAAAAGCAATCGTGAAACGGTGACTATCTTCAGTGTGTCTGTTGCATAGGTCTCTTTTCGCTTACTAAGAAAACGGTCATCTATACCATGTGAGATAAGGTAAGAATTCGGATTTAAGCCGGCACTAAGATTTTTTTCATTACGGCCTAAGTTGATGATCCCTTTCGCCTTGGAAATAAACTTCTTAACGTGCGGCATGATATAATCTGATCGGCCCAGATGCCTGCTAGTGACGACAAATGGGATTTTCAAATATTTATTGATCTGATAAGCTAGTCCGAGATTTGTGAGAACGTCTTGAGCATGTATTATATCAATTTTGTTTTCTTTAATAATCCTGGTCAGCTTGCGACGGTTGCGTAGAAAGGCGATCTTCATGTACAATGGCCAAAATATATTACTCTTTACAAAAGTGGGTACAGCAATGATTTCTATTTTTCTGTTTTTAAGATTGTATGATTTAAGGTCTAAAAATTCTTTATGCTCTCTGTGTTCCGAAAGGAAATGCGTAAAAAAACTAGTGTATAAAAGGAAGACAAACGTGTAGTGGACATCATCATAAAGTTGCTCATGCATGTCTGCCGTGACAACAAGTACATCATTCTCTCTGACTTTTTTTGCAAGTACAGGTGCGGGAAGGGTATCGGTTAAAACAAGTATATTCATATTTTCTAAATTGGTAACCGTTTAGTCAGCGAACACATATTTTAGTATGCTACCCACAACACCAAACTATTTACATTAGGACTAGGTATTAAGTGCGCATTTAGTATATTCACGTACGCTTATAGTTTGCCCTACACAAAATACACCAAAAAGTGTTTTCCTTCGATAAATGCACACACTTGTTCAAACAAGCTGTATAAAATTGCGTTATAGCTTCAAATCTCTTCAGAAATCGTTACATGCGAATAAGCTTACCCCTACAGTTAAAGCATTCTTTATTTGAGCAATTAACCTACATTGTGCCCAAACAAAAGGGACTGGTGGTGTTCTATCCAACACACAACAAATCCGGATTTTCAGGTAACCTTAAAAGCTTCTTTTTGTATTTAAGCACTTGCCCGGAACGCGAAAATTATAAAGCAGTTTGGTGCACCAATAATGATCAAACCTACAATGACCTGAAAGCGAAAGGATACCATGTGGTTAAGAATAAGCTCGATATACATTATCAGTTGCTGAAAGCCCAACACATTATTCAGGATAGTTCGCACGTGATGCTGGTTGGCAAACTATCGGTGATCCAGCTCTGGCATGGGAATGGGTTTAAGAACTCCGCATTGCTCGATGAAAACAATTCTCCGGAAATGCGTGAACTGCTCAGGAAAGCCTATGAACAATACGCCTTTATTGCTGCATCTTCTCCAGAAAACCAGGAATTGATGGTTAAGAGCTTTGGGAATGAGAAAGTGTTGATCGTGGGATCTCCAAAGAATGACGTTTTCTATGACAATCCTGCGCAGATTGAAACGATTAAAGGACAATATGGATTAAGCAAATTCAATAAAATTTATGCGTATACGCCTACATTCAGAGATACCGGCGACTTCAATCCTTTTGACGGCAGGTTCTGGGAAGCGCTGAATACCTGGCTGGTTGCAAATAACGCCTTGTTTGCTGTTAAAAAGCATCCATGGGATAAAACTCTGGTCATACCAGAACAATTCGAAAACATCAAAGACCTGTCTGCAACCATCGCTGATGTGCAGGAACTTTTGATCATTTCTGACGTGTTGATCTCTGATTATAGTGCCATTGTTACTGATTTTGCGATTACTGGCAAGCCGATCATCTATTACTTTCACGACTACGATAACTACGTGAGCATCCGCAGCTTTTATTACAACATGATGGAGGTGCTACCCGGACCTTTTGTTTATGATAGCGATAGCCTTTTAACCTATATCAAGGATCTTTCCTGGTTTTCTGAGCCGGAATATCGGTTAAAATTCAAGAAATTTTTAGCTACCTTCCACACCTATATGGATGGAAATTCCTCTAAGCGGGTGTTTGAGGAAATGAAAAAGCTAAATTAAATTTATACCTT
>JAQBOT010000357.1 GCA_028287885.1 Pedobacter sp. | reverse complement strand
CAACAATAATCAAGGGTATTGAAACGTATCAATACCCAAAAACCCGAGCTACATCCGAATACCTTTATCCCTGTAAATCAGCAACAAAGCCATTTTAGCTCTACGGTATCAAAGCGTATCATTTATTTGCAATGGATTGTTTATCAATATGTTAGGACACATTAATTGCATTTATTTCTTTGATTTGAGCTGAAATAGCCACAACTTTACGCTTCCAAATTTTAAAACAGATAATAGAAATGATGACAAAGAAGATTACTCTTTTATTCGTTTGTCTGCTGTATGGCGTGTCAATTGCCTTCGCACAAGACATTACGGTTAAGGGAGAAGTAAAAGACAACAAAGGCTTGCCTTTACCAGGCGTTTCGGTCCAGATAAAAGGAGCAGCAAAAGGTACGGTCACCTCAGGAAACGGAGTATATACATTATCTGCTCCTGCAAATGCAGTATTGACCTTCTCGTTTCTCGGCTATAAAACAATAGAACTACCTATTTCAGGTAAGCCGGTAGTAAACGTTACCCTTTCAGAAGACAACAACCAACTAAACGAAGTTGTAGTTGTTGGTTATGGTACCACAACAAAGAAGGACATCACAACCGCTGTAGTTTCAGTATCTGCAAAAGATATCCAGAACCAGCCAATTACAAACCCACTACAGGCAATCCAGGGTAAAGCTGCAGGTGTGCAGGTTACTTCACAATCTGGTAAGCCTGGTTCCGGCGTTTCTGTGAGTATCCGTGGTAATACATCCATTACGGCTTCAAACAGCCCACTATATGTAATCGACGGGGTAACTTCAAGAAATGCAGATTTCTTAAACCCGAATGACATCGAGAGCATGACCATCCTGAAAGATGCGTCCGCAGCAGCGATCTACGGTTCAAGCGGTGCCAATGGTGTTATTCTAATCACTACCAAAAAAGGTAAGCAAGGAAAACTGCAGGTAGGATTCAATGCCTTCACCGGTTTTTCTAACCTATGGCAACAGCAAAATGTGTTGAATACAGCACAATACACAGCTTTAATGACTGAATTGGGTTATGCAAACTTTGGTAACCAAAATACCGACTGGCAAAACCTAACATTCGGAACAGGTAAGCAACACAGTTACCAGGTATCCTTAGCTGGTGGCATTAAAGGCGGACAATACTATTTCTCTACCGGCTATCAGCAGGACAAAGGAACAGTAGCACCAGCTGTACTTGATAAATACACAGCAAACTTCAACGGTTCACAAAACCTAACCAAATGGTTGAAGTTAACCGGTACCGCATCCCTTACTTCAAGGAAATCTATTGATGTAAGTGACAACGCAGGTGTTGCACGTGGTGGAACAATTCTTTCCGCTTTAACTACGCCACCAAACATCGGCATTTATGCAGAAAATGGTCAGTATGCCGGTAACCCGAATGCTGGTGGCTGGGAAAATCCGATTGCCAATGCATATGCAGCACAAAATGCATCCCGTAACCTTCGTTTCTTAGGTTCATTTGCAGCACAGGTTAATTTCACCAACGACTTCTTTTTCAAGTCGAGCATTAGCACAAACAACGACAATAACTTCTATAGCTACTTCCTGGATCCTTTCTCTACAGATTACGGAAGAACCCAACAAGGTATCTATAGAAATAGTAAGACGACCAGTAACGTTTGGTTGAATGAGAATATCTTAAACTACTCGAAAAACGTAGGCAAGAATGCTTTTACTGCAACAGGTGGTATGACTTTACAGTCCTCAGATTACAAGCTTTATCCTTATGAAATTTCACGTTTCCTGGATGACAACAACAATCTTTTGGCAGATGGGACCTCAACCCTTGCACAGCTTCCAAGCTTCGCACAGTGGACAAAACGTTCTTACTTGGCACGTGTAACTTACGCGTTCGACAACAAGTACCTGTTCAGTTCAAACATGCGTGCAGACGGATCATCAAGGTTTGCTAAAGAGAACCGTTACGGTTACTTCCCTTCGGTATCTGCCGGATGGAGAATCTCTGCAGAGAACTTCATGAAGGACAGCAAAACGATCAATGATCTAAAGATCAGAGGTAGCTGGGGTAAAGTGGGTAACGATGAGGGAATTGGCGACTACGCGTATATGGCGCTTTATACACCAACACCTCAGGGATCATACAACTTCTCTCAATTGGAAAACAGGGGAATCTCCTGGGAAAAAACAACCCAAAGTAACATCGGTCTTGATTTAACGATGTTCAATTCGAGAGTTACCTTTACAGCTGATGCTTATTTAAAGAAAACAAATGATCTATTGATCAATGTTCCTTTAGCAGGCTCAACAGGATTCAACGTACTAGCAAGAAACGTAGGTTCTATGGAGAACAAAGGATTGGAGTTTGTATTATCGACTAAGAACTTCAACAGGGAAAAATTTACTTGGACTACAGATTTGAACTTCTCAATAAACAAGAACAAAGTAACAAGCTTAGGTAATTCTTTAAGTTCAATCAACTTTGGTGGAATCTATGAGCGCGATGACGCCATTAGAGTTGAAGTTGGTAAACCGCTTGGCGCTTTTTATGGTTACCAGTTTACAGGTGTTGACCCGCAGACAGGTGCTTCACAATATGCAGACTTAAACGGAAATGGATCTGTTGATGCAGGCGACCGC
>JAQBOT010000356.1 GCA_028287885.1 Pedobacter sp. | reverse complement strand
AAACAATAATTCTACTGAAACCCCAAAGCGAGTGGCGAGCAGGTGTCAAGAAAGAAGACATCATCAATGAACTAAATGCCAAGCTCCAAATACCTGGCGTGGTTAACGGCTGGACACAGCCAATCATTAACCGCATCAATATGTTAACTACAGGTATTCGTACCGATGTAGGCTTGAAAGTTTACGGGCAAAATTTGGATACCATTTACGCTTTATCAAACAGGATGAAACAATCTCTGCAAGGTATGTCTGGAGTGAAAGACCTATATGTGGACCCAATAACCGGTGGTAAATATCTTGATATACAGGTTGATAAAGATGCCATCGGCCGCTATGGTTTAAGTGTTGATGATGTAAACGAAGTGGTGGAGAGTGCTTTGGGAGGCATGAGTTTGACACCTACCATCGAGGGCCGTAGGCGGTTCAATGTTAACCTGCGCCTGGCACAGGATTACCGCAGTAACCTGGAGGAAATCAAACGGACTTTGGTGCAAACACCTGCGTACGGGCCAATACCCTTATCGTCAGTTGCCGACATTCATATAAGTGATGGACCTGCCATGATCCAATCAGAGAATGCGCTGCTGCGGGGAACAGTCTTATTTAATGTTCGCGAACGTGACCTTGGCAGTACCGTGAAAGAAGCACAGGATCGGTTAAATTCGATGCTGAGTTCATTACCGAAAGGCTACTATATCGAATGGAGCGGCCAATATGAGAACCTGATCCGTGCGGAGCACACCCTAAAAGTAATTCTGCCCATTGTACTTCTAATCATTTTTGCCTGCCTGTACTTTGCCTTTCATTCGATAAGAGAAGCCTTTTTTAGCTTGATCTCTATTCCATTCGCCCTCATTGGAGGTGCTTATATGGTCTACTTCTTTGGAGTGCATTTGTCAGTAGCCGTTGCTGTTGGATTTATAGCCTTATTTGGAATTGCAGTAGAAACAGGCATTGTCATGGTGATTTATCTAAACGATGCCATGCAGCAATTGGTGGTACTAAAGGGAAATTCATCAGAAACAATTACCAAAGCAGACCTTCAGAAATATGTAATTGATGGTGCTGTAAAACGGCTAAGGCCAAAACTAATGACGGTAAGTGTAGCCTTGTTCGGATTAGTACCCGTTTTGTGGGCAACGGGTACCGGAAGCGACGTGATGCTCCCTATAGTTTTGCCAATGATCGGCGGCGTGCTTACATCATCTACCCATATTTTGCTGGTTACACCATTGATCTTCCTGATGGTGAAAGAGTATGAGCTTAGAAAATATGGTAAACTGGAAGTCTTGGAGGTAAAGGATTAAATCTATGAAATCGAAGTTGAAATATATAGCAGTACTCATTGCTTGCTTTAGCATAACAAGGGCAACAGGGCAAACCTTGTCGTTAGACAGCGTACTTACCCTTGTAGCCAATAATCCCGCCTTAGAGGCTTACAATTCGAAGATTGCGGCACAGGATGCCTATGCTAACGGCGCAAAGAACTTAGATGCACCCAAAATTAGCGCAGGGCAGTATCAAACGCCTTATACGCTGAGGCCGAACGGCGGTTCTTTGATGCTCCAGTTCGAGCAGATGTTTACCAATCCTGCTAAACTGCGTGCAAAAGAGGCTTATTTAAAAGGAATGTCTAAAGTGACAGCAGCTAATAAAGGCTATATGAAAAACCAGCTCATTGCTCAGGCCAAGCAATATTACTATGAACGGGTTGTACTTGAAAGAAAGATGAAGGTTCTGCAAAACATGCAAAGCCTTCTTGATTATATTCTGCAAGACGCAAACATCCGCCTTACGTACGGTAAAGAACAACTGCCAAATATCTATAAAGCCAAAGCTGAGCGGTTCGAACTAGACAATACGAAGGAACAGCTGCAAAATGAAGTAAGTCAAAAAACCATCATGCTTAATACATTGATGAACAGGGATCAGCAGCAAACATTTATGATAGATACGAACATCGTTCTGAAAAATTACGAAATGGCTATTGTTGATACCTTATCGCTGTCAGATTCCCGAAGTGATATCAAAGCCCTTAGCCGAAACATCGAATTACAACAACTCAATGCGCAGGTGGAATTGTCGAAACGCAAGTTTGATTTCGGGATTACGGCAGCCCACATGCAAAGTTATGGCGGCATGGCCAATCAGTATGTTTTGATGGGTTCAGTCACGATACCTATTGTTCCATGGGCCTCCAAAGAATACAAAGCCAATCTAAAAGGAATACAGTATGAACTTGAAGAGCTGCAAAAAAACAAATTGGATATACTGAACCTTGCTCAGGGCCAATTGGTCACATTGCGAACCGATATCGGAAGCAAAAAGAAACAGTTAAACAATCATAACCGGAACATCATACCTGCTTTGCAAAATAGCTATAAGACAGCATTATTGGCTTATGATCAAAATACCGGGGACCTGCCTACCGTGTTGGAGGCCATCAAAAGCTTACAGAATGCAAGAATGACGGCCCTGGACCGCTTACAGGAAATATTAACATTACAGGTAGCTTATGAAAAAGAAAATGAAAAGCAGTAAGTTTCTGCTCATCGCTGGTTTCACGGCGCTCCTGTTTGTTACAGCCTGTTCAAACCCCAAACCTTTGCCCGATAAGGTACAGGTGCAAAGTGAAGTGAAATATACCTGCCCGATGCATCCGCAGATCGTGGAAGATCATCCCGGGAACTGTCCAATTTGCGGGATGAAACTCGTAAAAAAGTCTGCTGAAGGGAGTAAAGAGATTGGTATCAGCCTTAGTACAGTCCTGCAACCTGTCAACTCCGATGTTATCTCAGATATCAAGGCGATCACTCCGCAAGCGAAAGAAATAGCGACAACAATCACCGGGGAAGGATACATCGACTTTGATACTCGTACGTACAACAACATCGCTTCCCGGGTTACAGGCCGTATCGAGAAACTCTACATCAAATATGCTTTTCAACAGATTCATGCAGGGCAGCGTATTTTTGATATGTATAGTCCGGAGATGGTCACTGCACAACAAGATTTGATCTTTCTCAGCAAGAACTCAGCAAACGAACTGGAACTGGTCAGTGCTGCAAAGCAGAAATTACTTTTACTGGGGATGACGGCATCTCAGGTTAGCGAAGTACTGAAAACTGGTAAAGCATTTTACAGCCTTCCAGTTTACAGCCCATATACGGGGCATGTGCACGATATGCCACATACAGAAATGGGAGTAACAACCACTGTGCAGCAATCATCAGATTTCACAAGCAATTTACCGCTATCCATTAAGCAAGGAATGTATGTTACTAAGGGACAGAACCTGTTTAATGTAGTCAACCCGCATAAACTTTGGGCACTGATCAAGATTGACCCCAGCAGCCTTGGGCGCTTAAGATTAAACCAGGAGGTCACAATGATGCTCCCGGACTTAGCCGGAAAGGTAATCAAGGGGCGAGTTAACTTTATCGAGCCAACACTGCAGAATGGCGATAAGGCGACCAGTATTCGCGTCTACCTGGAGAACATGGATCACGACTTGAAGGTCAACAGCTTACTTAAAGCAACCATCCAGACAGGTAACGAAAATGGGTTATGGCTACCAAGAACGGCTTTGCTGGACCTTGGGCAGCGAAAGATTGTCTTTCTTAAAGTTGGGCCTATTTACCAGGCACACCAAGTTAATGCAGGCATGCTTAATGGTAATCAGGTACAAATTATTAAGGGTTTAACGCTGCGGGATAGCGTGGCATCGGATGCGCATTATTTGACCGACAGCGAAAGCTTCATCAAAACTGAAGAGAAATGAACAAGATCAAAATTATAGTCCTGCTTTTTTGTCTTTCAGGTGTAATGGCCTGCAAGCAAAAGTCCCAGCAACAACCAACGGCAAACATGCAAAGCAAGGCTTACTACACCTGCTCAATGCACCCGCAGGTGCACGAAAACAAGCCTGGGAATTGTCCAATCTGCGGGATGAAACTCATCAAAGTAGAATCTGCCACAAACACGGGTAATAACAAACCAGGGTTGGTCAAGATCACACTAACAGCAAGCCAAATGCAATTGGCGGGCATACAAACGGATACCGTACGGGAACAAAATACCGGCGTTGAAAAGACAGTATCTGGAACGGTATCTAGCAATGAAAATAGAACATCCGAACTAAGTGCCAGGATAGGCGGTCGAATACAACGATTGTTTGTGAAAACTGTCGGAGAGACAATAGCAATAGGGCAGCCTGTATACGCCTTATACAGCGAGGACTTGCAGGAAGTTCAGAAAGAATATCTACTAGCCCGGCAACAGCATAAGGTGCTGAACAACCCCGATGTTGATTACAGACAATTAATCAGTGCAGCTGAAGACAAGTTAAAACTATTGGGCCTCTCTGCCAAGCAAATTACGAACCTTGCAGCTTCAGGAAAAACTTCTTCAACGATTAACATATTAAGCACTGTCAATGGAACTGTTACTGAGATAGCTGTTCATGAAGGTGATTATGTAACAGAAGGTTCTCCTATTCTGAAAACACAGGACCTAAATAGTTTGTGGGTGGAAGCACAATTGTATGCCAATGAAGCTGGAAAATTCAAAGTGGGTGGGGTGGTAACGCTTTACTTCCCAGACCTTGGCAACCAAGCCATCAATGGTAAAGTGGAGTTTGTCAATCCTGAACTATCAGATGCCTCTAAGGTAAATCTCGTTAGGGTGAGTGTCGCCAATACCCATGGATTGATCAAGCCTGGAATGTTGGCCTATATAGCCATAAGTAGTGGCAGCAAGAAGACCTTAGCCATACCAGCCTCCGCCATCTTGAGCGATGGCAGAGGTGATAGAGTTTGGCTAAGGAATTCCGACGGAAGCTTTAGTCCCCAAGCGGTTAAAACCGCAGTAGGTAATTCGTCATTTATTCCAATCGTTGCCGGTATAAAGGCGGGTGATGTTATTGTCACCTCTGGCGTTTATTTATTAAATAGCGAGGCGATATTCAAAAACGGTAATGATCAATCGACTACAAAAAATTGATGGTTTTCAACTAATTCCGAACTCAAACTCATGGCTACCGCTGCAATCTTAAGCGAAAGCAGAATACTAAAGAATGGATATAATACAGCTAAATGGATAAAGAATTTATAATCCTCCAAGTTACCGGAAGGTAATAATATGTTTCTTTTGAATTAACAATGTATTCGAAACCGATTCCAATCACTTTCAAAACTAGCGCACATCAGACGCACATCAAACACACATCAAACCCACATGAAACGCACAGCAGGTGTGTCTATGATCTGTGTTTGATGTTGTTAACTTGTGCGAAATATTTGTGGTCGGTCTCTAAACCACAAGAAGCACCAAATAGGGAGTTTGAATTCTATAGATTGGAGGGAGTTTGCGAAGGATTAACCCTCACCGTTAAAGCCGATACGTAAACTATTCGCTCCGCTCAGAGTGCTTGCGAATTCGCTCTTCTTCCAGGTCAAGCAAGGCGAGCTGTTGCCGCACGATATCGTCATTGATTTCCTCATTCTTGTTTAAGCTTGAAAGGTACGTTCGCTGGGCTTCAATGAGATCTGTACGCACAGTTCGGTATTCATGGTAAAAAGCATCTTCGCGGTCGCCGGCATCGTCTTGGCGCCAGTCTTTAAGAAGCTCCATGTCGGATTCAATCTGAACTTTAATCAGGCGCACCATATCATTTTCTTGCAACTCCCGGGCGTACTTTACGTTCAAAATACTAAGTGATATTTTTGCAAGTTGCTTGCGCACCATCTGCCGTTGCTGCTCAAAGGAGATCGTTAAGTCGAGGTCTTCCATATCAACCCATTTGATTAATGCCGGCAGGGTTAATCCTTGCAGCACCAGCGTGATTATAATGACGGTGAAGGTGATGAACAAAATAAGTGGACGGTGGGGGAAGGCTGCGCCTGAATGTAGGGTAACCGGGATACTCAGTGCTGCAGCTAAGGAAACCACACCTCGCATACCCGCCCAACCAAATATTAACGGTGCTTTCCAACCAGGATTACTATCGGCAGTCTTGATGAACCGGCTAATAAATACAGTGAAGAGCGTAGCGCCGTAGGTGCTCGCCAGCCGTGTTATAATTAAGATTCCGGTGATGATCTGGCTGTATTTGATGGCAGGAGCAAGGCCCTCTGGCCCTAAATCTTTAATGATGGAAGGGAACTGCAGTCCGATGAGCATAA
>JAQBOT010000493.1 GCA_028287885.1 Pedobacter sp. | reverse complement strand
GATGTACTGTGCAAGTTGTTGCCCAAGGCCCGAAACATAGGCAAGGACCTGCTTTGATGCCGTATTGAGTTCAACCCCAACCGCATTTACACAACTCATCACCGTATCATCCAGCGATTGCTGTAATTTATTCTGATCAACGTCGTGCTGGTATTGGCCTACACCAATTGATTTTGGATCTATCTTAACCAGTTCGGCTAGTGGGTCCATTAAGCGGCGGCCAATAGAGACTGCTCCCCGCACCGTAATGTCTTGCGTTGGGAACTCCTCACGCGCAACTTCGGAAGCAGAATAGATGGATGCTCCATTTTCACTAACCATCACCACCAGGACGTTCTCCAGGTTTAAGGAACGAACAAATACTTCTGTTTCTCGTCCCGCCGTCCCGTTACCAATTGCAATCGCTTCTACGCTATGCTTTGTACACAGGTCACGGATGGTATCAGAAGCCTTTTTTACGTTTCCTTGTCCAGTATGCGGATAGATCGTTGTATTCTCAAGCAATTTACCCTGCTGATCCAGGCACACCACCTTACAGCCAGTGCGGAAGCCGGGATCAATAGCGAGCACAATCTTCTGCCCCATGGGTGCAGCAAGCAACAGCTGCCTTGCATTTTCAGCGAACACCCGAATGGCCTCTTCATCGGCCTTCGCCTTAGCAGTATTGCGGATCTCTGTTTCCATTGCAGGTCCCAGCAGGCGCTTATAAGAATCTGCTACAGCAAGTTTAACCTGTTCTGCAGCAGCACCTTTCCCTTTAACAAATTGTCGTTCTATGATAGATACCGCAGCTTCTTCAGGGGGCATAGTATCCACTTTCAGGATCCCTTCGTTTTCAGCGCGGCGTATCGCAAGAATCCGGTGAGATGGAGCGGATTTTAATGGCTCTTCCCAGGCAAAGTAATCTTTATACTTGATGCCCGCTTCTTCTTTTCCTTTGATAACTACCGATTTAAATACCGCCTTCTGCATGAAATATTCGCGCATGGTGGTACGCACTTCAACGTTCTCGTTGATCTGCTCTGCAATAATGTCACGTGCACCGGCTAGGGCTTCTTCCAGGTTGTTAACCCCAAGTTCCGCAACAATGAATTTGCTCGCTTCAGCATCAAGATCAAAACTTCCTTGTTCAAGAACCTTAAGGGCTAAAGGCTCCAGTCCTTTTTTCCGCGCTTCAGAGGCCCGGGTCTTACGTTTTGGTTTAAAGGGAAGATAAAGATCTTCTATAACGGTGATGTTCGTGGCTGCGTTAATCTGCGCCTCCAGCTCAGGTGATAATTTCTCCAATGCTGCAAGGGCCTTTAATATGGCTTCACGGCGTTTATCAAGATCTCTAAGTTGCTGGAAGCGATCTCTTACACCTGCTACCTGTACCTCATCAAGGCTGCCGGTTACTTCTTTCCGGTACCGGGAAATGAATGGTACAGTTGCACCTTCATCTAACAAAGCAATGGTGGCATCAACCTGCTTTTCTGCAATGCCTAATTCAGTAGCGATTAATTTTGAATGTTGACTCATTGGTCGATGTTTTAAAACAAAAAAATCCCGTAGGTATGAACCACGGGATTATATCTAGACAGTTTTTTATACTTATTTGTTAACGTACATAACTTCTTTAACTGCTTTCACCACGCGGTCTGCGTTAGGTAAACTTGCTGCAATTAAAGTTGGCGCATATGGAAGCGGTACGTCTGCGCAAGTAATACGCAATACCGGAGCATCCAAATGGTCAAATGCATTTTTCTGAACATTGAAGGCAATCTCAGAAGAGATAGAAGCCAATGGCCATGCCTCTTCAACAATCACCAAACGGTTGGTTTTCTTAACCGAAGCAATGATTGCTGCATAATCAATCGGACGTACTGTACGAAGATCTATCACTTCTGCATTAATTCCTTCTTTGGTTAATTCTTCAACTGCAGGATTAACCACACGGGTTAACATTTTACCGAAAGTAACGATGGTAACATCTGTACCTTCTTTTGTCACATTGGCTTTTCCGATTGGAAGGTAGTACTCTTCTTCAGGGACTGGTCCTTTATCACCATACATAACCTCAGACTCCATAAAGATTACAGGATCCGGATCAAGGATAGCTTGTTTTAACAATCCTTTAGCTTCATAAGGCGTTGATGGAATCACCACTTTCAACCCTGGGCAGTTTGCAAACCAGTTTTCAAAGTTCTGAGAGTGTTGTGCACCCAATTGCCCAGCATTACCAGTTGGTCCACGGAATACAATTGGAATAGAGAACTGGCCTCCACTCATGGATAACATCTTTGCAGCACCATTAATAATTTGATCAATTGCAACCAACGAGAAGTTGAATGTCATGAACTCAATAATTGGAACTAAGCCATTCATTGCAGCACCTATTCCTATGCCTGTAAATCCCAACTCTGCAATCGGTGTATCAATTATGCGCTTCTCACCAAACTCATCAAGCATACCCTGACTTACTTTATAAGCACCATTATATTGAGCAACCTCTTCGCCCATCAAAAAGATGTTTTCGTTCTTACGCATCTCTTCGTTTAACGCTTCACGCAAGGCTTCTCTAAATTGAATCTCTCTCATTGTATATTCAAGTATTAACTGGGGCAA
>JAQBOT010000268.1 GCA_028287885.1 Pedobacter sp. | reverse complement strand
AGAAGCGGACGTAATGTGGAAGGGTAAGCCTGAATACTTTGCGAAAACTTCGGGTACGACTTCGGGCGCGAAATACATACCGATATCTAAAGAATCCATGCCTGAGCATGTAAAGGCTGCACGTAATGCGCTGTTAACCTATATTCATGAAACTGGAAAGGCCGACTTTGTAAACGGTAAGATGATCTATCTGCAGGGAAGTCCGGTAATGACGGAAAAGAATGGGGTTAAGGTTGGGCGACTTTCTGGTATTGTAGCAAACCTGGTACCGACCTATTTGCAGAAAAACCGATTACCATCTTATAAAACCAACTGCATTGAGGATTGGGAGCAGAAAGTGGATGCGATTGTAGAGGAGACCATTGATCAGGATATGACGCTGATTTCCGGAATTCCGCCTTGGGTTCAAATGTATTTTGATCGGTTAACAGAAAAGTCTGGAGGCAAAAGGATCAAGGATATATTTAAAAACTTGCAGCTGTTTGTCTACGGTGGCGTGAACTACGAACCTTACCGGGCAAAAATAGAAGCCAGCATTGGCAAAAAGATCGATACGATTGAGACCTATCCGGCATCAGAGGGCTTTATTGCCTATCAGGACAGTCAGCAAGATAAAAGCTTACTACTGCTTGTGGACGCAGGCATGTTTTACGAATTTATTCCGGCTGAGGAATATTATAATGATGATCCGACACGTTTAAGTTTGGAGGAAGTGGAGCTGGAAAAGAACTATGCGTTGATTCTAAACACAAGCGCCGGACTTTGGGGCTACAGCATTGGAGATACCGTAAAGTTTGTGTCGAAAAATCCATACAAGATCCTGGTGACAGGCAGAATTAAACACTTTATTTCTGCATTTGGCGAGCACGTGATTGGTGAAGAGGTAGAACAAGCCCTTTGGAGCGTTTCCAGTGAGGAAGATGTGCAGATCACAGAGTTTACGGTTGCGCCACAAGTGACGCCGGAAGATGGGCAGTTGCCTTACCACGAATGGTTCATTGAGTTTTCGAAACCACCGGCAAACGTGGAGGCATTCCGGAAAAAGGTAGATGAGGCTTTGCAAAAGAAAAATATTTATTATTTTGACCTGATCACTGGCAAAATCCTACAGCCACTGGTTATACGTACGTTACAGAAAGATGCTTTTGTAAACTACATGAGAGAAGAGGGGAAATTGGGTGGACAAAATAAAGTGCCGCGTTTGTCGAACGACAGGAAGATCGCAGACAGTTTAAAACGCTTTACGAATAATTAAAAATCATTGAAAAATATATCTATACTGGGCTCTACAGGGTCTATCGGCACACAAACATTAGACGTGATCCGGGCCAATCCGGAACTCTATAAAGTTGTGGCCCTTACTGCTCAGAATAACGCAGAAATACTAATCAGTCAGGCATTACAATACAAACCCGAACTGGTAGTTATCTGTAACGAAAGCAAATACCTGCAGGTAAAAGAAGCGTTAGCCGGCAAGAACATACGAGTACTTGCGGGTGAAGATGCCTTGTGTGAAGCAGCGAGCTTGGCTTCCGCTTCCTTTGTGGTCACAGCGATTATGGGTGCCGTGGGGCTAAAGCCGACCATTGCTGCGATTGAAGCTGGAAAGGATATTGGATTGGCGAATAAGGAGACCTTGGTTGTAGCTGGAAACCTAATTACCCGTTTGGCGAAAGAACATGGCGTGAAGATCATTCCCGTGGATTCAGAGCACTCGGCGATCTTCCAGTGCCTGGTGGGAGAGTCGGAGAACGCAATTGAAAAGATCTACTTAACCGCTTCAGGTGGACCATTCCGGGGAAAAGACCAGGCATTCCTTGCCCAGGTAACAAAAGAAGCTGCATTGAAGCACCCGAACTGGGTAATGGGCGCTAAGATCACGATAGACTCGGCATCACTAATGAATAAGGGGTTGGAAGTTATTGAAGCCAAGTGGCTGTTCGACCTGGAAGCCGATCAAATCGACGTGATCGTACATCCGCAGTCAATTATACACTCGCTTGTACAATTTACAGACGGCTCCATGAAGGCACAACTGGGTTTGCCGGATATGAAATTGCCGATTCACTATGCGATGGCTTATCCGCAAAGGGTTAAGACAAACTATCCACGGTTTAATTTTATGGATTATCCAGAGTTCAGCTTTCATAAGGCCGACCGTGTGGCATTCCGGAACTTGGATTTGGCTTTTAAAGCAATGAACAGGGGCGGTAATATGCCTTGTATCATCAATGCGGCGAACGAGATTGTGGTACAGGCCTTTTTGAAAGATCGAATTGGATTTCTGGAAATGAGCGATGTAATTGAGCGTTGCATGGAAGATGTGCCGTTCAATGAAAATCCAGACTTAAATAATTATTTAGAAACCGACAAGCATACCCGTATATTTGCCGGTCAACTCGTAACAAATTAAATAACGCCCAATCTTACTATTGGATTGGATTTGACAAATACCTATTGTACTAAAACATTAAAGTAATATATGAACGGACTGATTATGGCTGCCCAGCTACTGCTGGGATTATCAATATTAGTAATCTTACATGAACTCGGGCATTTTTTAGCTGCCCGTGCTTTCAATATAAAAGTGGAGAAATTCTACCTGTTTTTTGATGCCTGGAACGTAAAGTTATTCAGCATTACAAAAGGGGATTGTGAATATGGGATTGGCTGGTTGCCGTTGGGTGGATATGTTAAGATTGCCGGTATGATAGACGAGTCTATGGATACCGAGCAAATGGAGCAACCGATCCAACCCTGGGAATTCAGATCTAAACCGGCATGGCAGCGATTGATCGTCATGCTTGCGGGTGTATTTGTAAACATTGTTGTGGGTATCTTCATTTTCTGGATGCTTACGTTCAAGTACGGGGAGACGTATATTCCTAACAGCAGCGCGCAAAACGGCATTAACCCAGGTGAACTGGGGCAGCAGGTTGGTTTACAAAAGGGAGATAAGATCCTTGCGATTAACGGCAAGAAAGTAATCCGTTTTGAAGAGATCACTTCATCTAAAGTCTTATTGGGCAATACAACACTTACTGTACTTCGCGGAAACAAGACCTTGTATGTAAAAGTACCAGATAACATTCTAAATACTGTTTCTGACCAGGGTGTAGAAGCATTTGTTAGCAGAGAGCCATTGTTGTCTTCTACGATTGACAGCGTTGTGCCGAACAAACCAGCCTTTAAGGCGGGGATACATG
>JAQBOT010000234.1 GCA_028287885.1 Pedobacter sp. | reverse complement strand
TCCGCTGATTCCGGAAAAACGTTCAACATAATCATACCATTGTGCGAGATCTTTATAGCGTATTGGCCAGTCAGAACCATGACCGTCCTTCTTGTTGTCTTCGAAATTGATATCGCTGAAACGGTAGCTTTGTCTGCCCCACATTAATGATTTTCCACCTACATGAAAGCCTCTGTACCAGTCGAAGCGTTTCACTTCCGTGTATGGGCACTCCAAATCATTTACCCAGAAACTTTCATTAAATTCTTGGTAAGGATAATCACGCATCTGAACAGGATGGGTTCTTTTTTGCTCTTCAGTGAGCCTTCCGCGATGTTCAAATTCCCAGGGCTTTTTCATGGCCGTGGTATAATCTTTTATGTGTTCAATATTTCTGCCTCGTTCAAGCAGCAATACCTTCAATCCTTTTTCTGTTAACTCTTTTGCCGCCCATCCACCGCTTATTCCGGATCCTACAACAATGGCGTCATATGTATTTGCAGCAGCTGCTTTAGTATTTAGGTTCATTTTATGTTTAATTATGCGTAAACTCTTTGACCAGGTTTTAGATCTACACAGCCATCATACCGTCCAGGGATAGCAATGTATTCATAAGCTTGTGTTGCACCGATCTCTGAAGTGAAGTAGCCAAGCAATGTTAGATCTCTAGCGATTGCGAAGAAGTAGTGTTTACCTTCTGGTTTTTTTGCAGCCGCTGGATTGCCTGCTTTTTCCTTTTCGGGCTTCTTTTCTGTGTCATTTTGCCTTTGTGTTTCATCTTTGGCAAGCTGATCCTTGTCTTTCTTTTGATCTGCTACAGTTTCATCCCTAAGTTTAGATAAAAGTTGCTCGCGCTGAGCTGCAGTGATGTTAATGAAGGAATTTGAATACTCTTTCTTTGAACGTTCTTCGAGATCATCTAACCCTTTTACAAATACCTTTTGCGCTTCTTTCGGGTAGCAATCTTTGATCATCATGGAAATAAACGGACCAACACCTGCAGCCTTAGCGCCGGGCGTTTTAGTCGTTGGAATGATTATGTCGGCTAGTTCAGGTAACATTTTCTCCTGATCAGCAGAAAACAAATTCGCGTCAGATGTGGTGTTTGAATGGCATCCTTCTAAAAAAACGCCGATTGTGGTGGCAGATAAGGCGCCTCCGATTAAGAAAGCAACACTCTTTACTGCGTCTCTTCTATCCATATGGTTTATATTTAGTTGGTTAAGGTTTTGGAACCTTTTGTAATTCCTAAAATAGAAAAAATATATTATAAAGTGTAATCAAAGCCTATTATCCTGCAAAATATTAAATTTGTTACTCAAGGTCCAATTAAAAGAAAAAGCCCTGCATGTTTTTTATACATGCAGGGCTTTTCGTTTATTTATTCAGGCAAATTAATAACCTGGGTTTTGTTTAAGAACCCCGTTACTTCTGTCTAACTGATCCTGTGGAATTGGGAAGTATTCATCTTCTGGCGTTATCGTTACACCGTTTAGATACTTCGTGTAGGCTCCTTCGAAAGCAAAATATGGCTCTAAAGTTGACTTCAACGCTCCCCAGCGTACTAGGTCATAAAAGCGATGTCCCTCCATTGCAAGCTCAAGTCTGCGCTCAAAGCGTACTGCAGTACGCGCATAATCCTGAGTTGGAAATACTGGATACGGTTTAACTTGGTAGTTTGCCACTGGCGTACCACCAACTGCCTTATCCGTTGCAGCTGGCAACAGCGCAGCACGGGCACGGACTTGGTTAACCAAAGTTAATGCACCTGCTAAATCACCAAGTTCTACCTGGCATTCTGCTGCCATCAGGTATACGTCAGCAAGACGGATAATATTCACATTTAACCCGTTGATATTCGTAGCACCTGGCGCAGTTCCACTAGTGAACATAGCAAAGTCAATTGAATTTTTGTATGGTACAAACGGTCCACCACTTGCAACTTCACGAATCCATGAATCACCTTCCATAATTCCCCAATCACGGTATGGAACACCTCTTCTACCTAGTGTGTAATCCATTCTTGGATCGATAGTAAGGGTACGGTCAACCTGATAACTGGTTTTTGCTGCACCACTAAGTAAAAGATCAGACGTGTATGGATTTTGGCGGTAGCTGTTATCCAGGAATGGTAGCCCTGCTGCATTCACTTTGAATGAGTTAGCAAGATCCACCGAAGGCTGGTAAAATCCACAGCAGGTAGTTTTAGCCGAACCTCCATATGGGTAGTTTAACATGTCACCAACGTTTCCGTTATCACCACCTGTTCCATCACCACCAACGGCATGCTGAACGGCAAAAATAGACTCTGGGCCATTTTCTTTCGTGATATCAAAGTTGTCTTTATACTGCATTGTAGTCAAAGCTGGCCTTGATGCGATTACTGCCTGGAACAAAGGAAGCGCTTCCGCGTATTTCTTTTGATATAAATAAACCTTTCCAAGGTAAGCCTGTGCGATAATTTTGTTTACGCGTCCAACTTGAGCTTGAGAGTTTACAACAGCTAAATTTTCAACAGCGAACTGTAGGTCTGAGACAATTGCAGGATAAATATCTCCTGAATTATCAACTGCCGGCTCTGTTGTTGCCTCAGTGATTAATGGTACGTTTTTAAAAACGCGTGCTAAGAAGAAGTTGTAGTGTGCACGCAATAATCTGGCTTCCGCTTGAATCTCCAAAGCTCGGGCATCAGAAAACTTCACTCCATCACTTGCTTGTAGTGCTGCAAGAACTTTAAGCGTGTTGTTACAACGAGAAACACCCTCAAAATACCTGTCCCAAAAAATCGACAAGTTGTCGTTCGTGCTGGATGGTTGGTGTGTTTGAATTAGGTTCATGTTTGGTTGATCACCATCATTACTACCTTTATGTGCATCATCTGAGGTTACTTCACCTAACAACCACTGACTTGGTCCCGACGAGTAGTTACCCCATGTACCATTCGCATTTCCGTTTAACAAGGAATATGCTCCGGTTAATACACCCTCTACACCATTAATGCTTGTAAGCTGCTCCGTCGTTAATTCCGCTTGCGGGCGCTTGTCTAGAAATTCTTTTTTACAGCTTACTGTAACCAGAATCATCGCAATTATTATATAATTAATCTTTTTCATGATTTTTTGTTGTTAAAAACCTACACTTAAACCCAATAGAAACTGACGAGGATTTGGATAGATACCGCGATCTAAACCTGGAGCAGAAAAAGTTGATGTTTCCTGACTTACCTCTGGATCTAATCCTTCGTATTTAGTTACTGTAAAGATGTTTGTTGCACTCGCATAAACTCTAAACTTGTTGATGCCCGCTTTGGTACCGAACATTTTCTGTGCCGGAAATGTATAACCGATCTGTAGGTTCTTCATACGGAAGAAACTTCCATTTTGAACATAATAGCTTGACGAGGAATATTCAATCTCAGCGGCACTAATATTTGGTGAAGGAATCTTGCTCGAGGTATTGGTTGGACTCCATGCATCCAACAAACGGGTGCTTCTTGCTCCGTAAAAGGTCGGGAAGTCTGTGAAATACCGGTTAGCAGCATACAGGTCATTTCCTTGAACGCCGTTGAAAAACATTGCAATATCAAAGTTTTTGTATGAAGCATTTAAGTTCATCGAATAGAAGAAATCCGGATTTGGGTCTCCAATAATTGTACGATCTCCTGGATCGATTTTATTGTCTCCATTTACATCGCGGAATTTGAAACCACCGACACGTGCGCCTGTATAAGAAGGGCCTGCGGCAATTTCTGCATCATTTTGAATAATGCCTGTTACATCATAGCCGTAGAATGCGCCAAATGGTTGGCCAACTTGAAGAATACTTGTAGTTAGACTTCTAAATGAACCATAAGGTTGCTGGTTTATTCCAGGAGCAAGGGCAACAATTTTATTTACGTTTTTAGAAAAGTTTACACCAAGGTCAAACTTGAATGGACTGTCTTGTGCTCTTCCATAGTGATAATTCACAGTTAGTTCAACTCCTTTGTTGCTCATGTCACCAACGTTTTGGTATGGTGAACTTCCTAAACCAACTGCCGTTGATGGAAGTGGCACTGGATAAAGCATGTCTGAAGTCTTCCTGTTGTACCAGTCGAATGATCCGTCAACAGCTGATTTTAACAAAGTAAAATCCAAACCTAAGTTTAATGATCTTACTGATTCCCATTTAATGTCAGGATTAGCGTAAGCATTTTGCCATACACCAGTAGCTACATTGTTTCCGCCTCCGAAAGCATAAGCTGCACTGGTAAGTGAAGATTGGAACCTATTGATATACTGGTTTACTGGAATCCTTTGATTACCCGTTCCACCGTAACCAGCTCTAACCTTTAAATCGGTTAACCAACTCACTTTGTCTTTTAAAAAGCTTTCTTCAGAAACCCTCCAAGCAAGACTTCCTGCTGGGAAATATCCGAACTTGTTCTCTTCTCCAAAGTTTGATGAACCATCACGGCGTATAGTTACACTCGCAAGGTAACGATCATTGAATGAATAATCAGCTCTTCCAAATAGGGAATATAAAGAACCTACACTACCTGTACTAGCATTGGTAATGTTTGAAGAACCTACATTCAGGTAATAGTAGTCTAAATCACCTAAAACAAAGAAGCTATTACGTCCTGCATTCAACTGGCGATTACGGGAACGTACAGCCTCACTACCAACAAGTAAGTTCAAGCGGTGTTTTTCCGCAAATACCTTTGCGTACGTCAAAGTGTTCGTCCAGGTCCATTCTGTAGTGTAACCCTGATATTCACCCAAGTTGTTCGTGTTACTACCTTCGGAGAACTCTAAGTTTGGATAGCCAAGTGTGATTCCGTTATAATTTTCATAACGCAGACCAAAGCTGGTCTTCGCTGTAAGACCTTTGATAATGTCTACTTCACCAAATGCATTACCAAAGAAAAAGTTGCTTTTGTTTAAGTTGTCTTTAGCACGATATAAGAAAGCAAGCGGGTTTTGTGCATTTCCCAATTGACTACCTTTACTACCAGCAAAGTTGCCGGCGATGTCATAAACCGGAACAATTGTCGGCATACGATAAGCCCAGCCAATTGCGCTACCTTCATCTTGGTAATCACCACTAATATTTGGGTTTACTCCGAAACCGAAGCCTTCAGTATAACTGTACTGCATGTTTTCACCAAAACGAACTCTTTTATCAAGCCCAGATACAGTGGTATTAGCACGTACGTTGTAACGTTTGAAACCTGTGTACTTAACAATACCCTTTTGGTTGATATAACCAGTAGAGAAACTGTATGTAGAGTTTTCGCCACCACCAGAACCACTTAATTGGTAGTTTTGTATAGGTGCATTTTCTGTTATTTCGTCAAACCAATTTGTTCCCTGCTGATTAGCTTTGGTAATTTGATACCAAGTCGATGGATTGTTGCTGTATTTTGACGGATCAGCATCAGCAGGAGTAACATTCTGTCCAGTCGCACCGCCTGCTAATAGATACTCCGGAAGTACAGGAGTAGCGCCCGTTCCATAGTTTGTTCCTGTAGGAACCTGGCCAGCGTTCTTGTAGCTTGTAAATACATACTCAGCATATTGCTGAGGGTTCATCAACTTTGGAAATGTTCCTTTATTGGGAACCTGGCTACCATAATAAGAATCAAAAGTGATCCTTGGCGGCCCTTGGATTCCTTTGCGTGTTGTTATAATAACAACCCCGTTGTTTGCACGGGAACCATAAATGGATGCCGAAGATGCGTCTTTCAAGACCTGCATACTTTCGATGTCATTCTGGTTCAACCAGCTCAACTTACCTTCATAAGGAACCCCATCCACAACGTAAAGGGGATCATTGTTGTTGATCGTAGTTACACCACGAACACGTATTTGTGGTGTCGAACCTGGTGCACCATCCACAACGATCTGTACGCCGGGAGCTTTACCTTGCAAAGCTTCCACTGCACTTGCTGCCGGTTGTGCTTTTAATTGAGCCACGTTTACAACAGCTACAGATCCTGTTAAATCCTTTTTCCGCTGTGAGGTGTAACCCGTTACTACGATTTCGTTTAAGTTGTTGTTGTTTGGTACCAATGCTATTGTAATGGAGGTTTGATTACCTACAGTTACTTCGCGGCTTGAATAACCCACGAAGGAAATAACCAATACGTTTTCCGCGCTCGCTTGTAGCGAAAATGCGCCGTTAACATCAGTCATTGTTCCTTGATTGGTGCCTTTGATTTTAATTGTTGCGCCTGGAATAGGCTGCCGGTCATCACTGCTAGTAATCCGACCTGTAATTCTGACCTGGGCATTAACTCCTAGGGCTAGGAGCATCCCGGTCATCAAAAGAAAAAGCTTTCTTTTGAAACTGTGTACATTTTTAAACATAAGATATTTGGTTAGGTGGTAAGAATTGGTAAAAAGTTTTACATAAATAAATGTTAACGACGCTTTAGTTATTTGTTTGCTATTTATAGGTAACTGTATTATTACATAAACATAAATATAAACTGATCAATACCAAAAATATTTAACTCTTTTTTTTATTCAAGTTTTTTACAACAAGCAAAAGAGTATAAAAAATTTAATTAAAATAATATATATTGAGATTTTATTAAAAATGTTATATTGTGTTTTCTAACCAATCAACTAACGGACAGGTATATGCCAATCTATACCGGTAACGATTTAAAACAAACAAGTATGAACCGATTTTTACCTCCGCAGCCCTGGTTTGCCACGAACGGTATACCACGGCACTTCTTGTTGCAGAAGATTTTATTTTTCGCTGCAACCTTATTATTAACTAATTTTTCCGCCCTTGCACAGACGGTGATCCGCGGTGTAGTATCAGACAATGAAAAGAACACGCTTGCCGGCGCTACAGTCACGGCCACCGGGAGTACAGTTCAGGTCCTCAGTGATGCGAATGGAAGGTATGCCATTAGTGTACCTGCTAACGTCACCCAACTTACATTCAGCTATGTTGGTCTACAAACTCAAACTGTCGCTATCAACAACAGGACAACCATTTCTGTCGCGCTCTCTTCATCTAACGAGTTGGCCGTTGTAGAAGTTGTAGGCTATGGTTCTGTCAGAAAGCGGGATCTGACGGGTTCTGCAACAACGGTAAGTTCAAAGGACTTTAACAAAGGACCTTTAACGGCTCCCGATCAATTAATTCAGGGAAAGGTTGCTGGTGTTCAAATGATAAACAACAGTGGTCAGCCTGGTGGATCTACTACTGTAAGAATCCGTGGTAATGCGGCAATTACGGGATCCGGTCAACCTTTATATGTTGTTGACGGTGTGGCGCTGGATACACGTTCAGCCAGACCATCAACAAGCGGAGGGATAGGTATTTCTCCAGGAGGTAACCCTTTAAACTTTATTAATCCTGCGGATATCGCCAGTATCGAAGTCTTAAAAGACGCATCCGCAACTGCAATTTATGGATCTAGAGCTGCCTATGGAGTTGTGTTAATCACTACCAAACGTGGTCAAGCTGGTCAGGCTACAATTGATGTGAACGCATCCACGGGCATAAGTAACATTGCTAGGAAGATTGATGTCCTCGATGGAGATCAGTATCGTGCCGCATTGACAAAGTATGGTTTAACTGCAGGCGATTTTGGAAGCAATGTGGATGCCATGGATGAAATAACACGAACTGCATTCAATCAAAACTATTCAATTGGGTTAAGTGGAGGTACTGAGGCAAGTACTTATCGTGCATCTTTTGGATACCAAGATCAACAAGGTATAATTAAAGCGACAGATTTTAAAAAGTATAGCGGCTCCTTCAATGGTAATTTCAAATTTCTGGAAAGTAAAAAGTTGGGTTTAGATATCAACTTAATAAGTAGCCAATATCGGGAGAGCATCGCACCGATTACATCAGATGCAGGGTTCACTGGAAGCTTGATCAGTCAGGCTTTATCATGGAATCCAACGAGGCCTCTAAGAAATCCGGACGGATCTTTATTCATTGAAAATGGTGGTACAATCATCAATCCTTTGGTCATGTCAGAAGCTTCAAGAGATAAATCAAAAGTGTCAACCATTCTCGGTAGTGTTTCTCCCTACTACAAGATTACTCCTTGGTTGGAATATCGTATGTTGGCCAGTTTAAATTATAGTACAGGTATTAGAAGGGCTTCTACACGTAGCTTTTTGAATTTAAATGGAATCCAGGCAAATGGTGATTTCCTTGGTGGATATGCAAGTTATGGCAATACAGAACTTATCACGCAACAATTCACAAACACCATTACATTTAATAAAGAAATAGTATCCAAGTTAAATTTAAATGCTGTTGTTGGTTATGAATATACCAATTATATTAATAAAGGTCTTAACAGCACAGCGAAGGGATTTGGTGATATACCTGTAGATTATACAGATGCCATGGAAGCTACCGCTCCGGCAAACCGTACTTTTGATTCCTACAATGACCCCACCGCACAACTGCAATCGTATTTTGCAAGGGCTATTTTCAATTATGCCGGTAAGTATCTGTTAACTGCAACTTTTAGAGCAGATGGATCAACCAAGTTTGGTGCAAATAATCGCTATGGTTACTTCCCGTCATTTGCTGCCGCATGGAATATTAAGGAAGAAAGCTTTCTTAAAGATGTTAGTTGGCTTAATCTACTGAAAATTAGAGCTGGATATGGTAAAACCGGTAACCAGGAATTCCCCTCAGGATCTGCTCAACAACGCTATGATATTACCTATTCAAGTGGAGCACAATCCCTCACTGGGGTAAATAATGAAAATAAAGAATTAAAGTGGCAGTCGGACAAACAGACAAACATTGGTGCAGACTTCACCTTCTTCAAAAGCAAAATAAGCGGCTCAATTGATTATTTCAATAAAACAACGACAGATTTATTGTTTCCGCAGATTCCGTTAGTGCCTGCGAATCCAGGCGTTGCAGTTACCTGGGTGAACCTGCCCGGCCAAATTGTGAATAAAGGCCTCGAATTGAACCTGAATGCCAACATCATAGAAAAAGCTGATGTCAGCTGGTCTCTAGGTGGTAACGCTACATTTATAAAAAACAGAGTTAATAACATCGTCGGGATTATAAAAACTGGCGCATTAAGCGGGCAGGGGTTAAGTGATGTAACAACCGAGGTTATCCAAAGTGGACTTCCTTTATTTGCAATGGTGACCAGAAAGTATAACGGTTTGGATCCAAATGGGTTTTCGTTATATACAGACGAGGGTTTTACAAGTTTCTATGTCGGAGATCCAAATCCAAATGTCATCCTTGGTATAAGTACCAACCTACGGTATAAAAAAGTAAGCCTAACAGCTAACTTTAATGGCTCACTAGGCCAAGACATTTATAACAATACTGCCAATTCGGTGTTGCCAATATCAAATTTAGGGACTGGAAAAAATGTGGCCGCAGACTTAGTGAACTCGGAAATTCAGGAATCCTTGGCTAATCCAATTGCTGCCTCTTCCAGATACATCGAAAAAGGTAATTACTTGAAGTTGGCCAATGCTACAATTAGTTATAATGTAGGAAGTATTGGAAAGTCTATTAGAGGACTAAACGTTTTTGTAAACGGTCAAAATCTTTTTGTTATTACTAAATACAAGGGATTCGATCCAGAGGTAAACGTAGACAAAGCGGTAAATGGAGTGCCTTCGGCAGGTATAGAATATATATCATATCCAACGGCAAGAACCTTCAACTTTGGTGTAAATTTTTCTCTTTAATTAAACACGTATTGACATGAAAATACATTATAAAATAACGTTTTTGGCACTGGCCCTATTGGTTTCCAGGTGCACAAAACTAGACGAGAACTTAAATGGGCAGTTAGGTACTGGAGGTGTGTCATCTACCAACGTTGCTGCATTATTGAACGGCGCTTATACATCGATGCGGAACCCCTTTCAGGGTGCATACGGCTGGTGGGCATTACAGGAGTTCCCAAGTGATGAAGCCATTGTTCCTACCAGAGCGGGAGACTGGGACGATAATGGTGCCTGGAGGGCACTCCATTTACACCGATGGGCAGCAGACCACTCTAGAGTGTCTAGTGTCTTCAAGGATTTAAATAGTGTAAGTTACGTTACAACTAATATACTCCAGTTTAATCCCACGCCGCAGCAGGCAGCACAAGCCCGGTTTTTAAGGGCATTTGCCCAGTTTGCTATTCTTGACGGCTGGGGCCAGGTACCATACCGCGAACCAGGAGAGAGTGTTACTGCAGCATCCAAAGTTAGAACTACTGCAGAAGAGATTGACTATTTGATCTCGGAAGTAACCGCCATTCTCCCGGATTTGCCCGAAGGTCCAAACTTCAATGCAAACAAGGATGCGGCAAAAATCCTGTTGATGAAGTGTTTCCTAAACAAGGGAGCCTTTTTGAACCGTGCAACGCCAACTTTCGATGCAGCAGATATGAATAAGGTCATATCATTGGCAGATGAAATCATCAACTCGAATAAATATACATTAACACCAAACTATTATGACAATTTTGGCCCAAACAATGGTACACTGTCAACAGAAAACATTTTTACTGCTCAAAATATCGGAGGGTCTGATGCAGGTGGTCTTAATAGCATGTGGATTGCTGGTTTACACTACAACCAAAATCCGAAGGGGAACAATGGTTTTTCTTCACTTTCCGACTTTTACAACAAGTTTGAAGCAACCGATCAGCGTATTGGTGGTGCCTATGCTGGTGTCACTAATGTTTCCGGAATCAAAGTTGGTTTCTTGGTCGGACAACAGTTTGATCAAACCGGAACAGCTTTGAAAGACCGAAGAGGTAATAACCTTATATTCACACCGGAAGTCAGTATTATCGAACGTGACCCAAATCACCTGGAAGTTGCGGGCATACGAGTAATGAAATATCCAATTGATTATACAAACGTTGCAACTGGGCTTGCAGAAAATGATTGGGTGTATTATAGGTTTGCAGATGTTCTACTCATGAAAGCCGAAGCACAACTTAGAACTTCTCAGGATGCTCCTGCATTAGGTCTCGTAAACACGGTAAGGACTACCAGGGGTGCTACGCCTTTCACAAGCTTGACACTCGATAACTTACTCGATGAACGTGGAAGAGAGTTTTTGTGGGAAGGTGTAAGAAGACAGGATTTGATCCGATTTGGCAAATTTTTGACGCCGTGGCAGGAAAAGCCAGTTGATGATCCAAAGTACCTAGTTTTTCCAATCCCAGATAACCAATTGGGAAATACAAATTTTACACAGAATCCAGGCTATTAACAGTATAAGTTTTCGGAAAAAGGGTTAACAAGCTGTCTGCTTGTTAACCCTTTTGTTTTCGCAATTCCAGCATCCTAAACATTTTTTAATAGCTTTCGTTCCTTTTTTTACCTTTGCGCAAACATAAATTTTAATGACTGACAAAATAGTCGTACTAGGCTCTAACGGACAAATCGGTACTGAACTGGTTACGGAACTAAGGAAAATCTACGGAGAGAGTCACGTGATCGCATGTGACATAAGAAGGCCGGATTACGACATTAAAGATTCGGGCCCCTTCGAGTTTGTAAATGTGCTCGAAAAAGACACCTTAAACAGCATATTCAAGAAGTATAAGCCTACACAGGTATACCTGCTTGCGGCGTTACTTTCAGCAACAGGAGAACAAAACCCTAAGTTGGCCTGGGATCTAAATATGAACGGCCTATTGAACATTCTGGATCTTGCGATTGTTTACAAAACGGCAAAAGTTTACTGGCCTAGCTCTATTGCAGTTTTTGGCCCAAACTCACCAAAAGACAATACCTCCCAGTTTTGTGTGATGGATCCAAATACGGTATATGGTATTAGTAAGCTCGCTGGCGAACGCTGGTGCGAATACTACTTTCAAAAATACAAACTTGATGTTCGAAGCATCCGCTACCCAGGACTAATCAGCTGGAAAGCTGCACCGGGCGGAGGAACGACAGATTACGCAATCCACATTTTTCATGATGCTTTGAAAAAGAGCAGTTATGCGTCCTTTTTAAATGCGCAAACGGAACTTCCAATGATGTATATGGACGATGCGATTCGTGGTACCATCCAATTAATGGACGCTCCTGGAAAAAACATCAGCATACGCTCTAGCTATAACTTCACTGGCGTTAGTTTTACACCTCAAGTTTTGGCTGCAGAGATACGGAAACATATTCCTGACTTTAAATTAACTTACACGCAGAATGATCCGCGTCAATCCATTGCAGACAGCTGGCCACGTTCGATCGACGATTCATATGCAGTTAAGGATTGGTCCTGGAAGCCTGAGTTTGATTTGGCCAGAATGACTGCGGATATGTTGAATAACTTAAAAAATAAATAAGGTAATCCTTTTAAAACATACTATGGGAAGAGCATTCGAATTTAGAAAAGAAAGAAAGTTTAAACGCTGGGCAAAAATGGCCGTTCAATTTACCCGTATCGGTAAGGAGATTGTAATGGCTGTTAAAGATAACGGACCTAACCCTGACACAAACTCGCGTTTACGTACAGCTATACAAAATTCTAAGGCCGTAAACATGCCCAAAGATAGGGTAGATGCCGCAATAAAACGTGCCTCCAACAAAGATGAGAATGGTTATGAAGAGCATGTTTATGAAGGATATGCACAACATGGAGTTGCCATACTTATTGAAACGGCTACTGATAACACAAACAGAACAGTAGCAAACGTCCGTAGTTATTTTAACAAGACCGGGGGTACACTAGGGAAAACCGGATCTCTGGACTTTATTTTTAACCGCAAGTCCATTTTCAGGTTTTTACCAGGTGAAAAGGACCTGGAAGAGTTAGAGTTCGAACTTATTGATTCTGGTCTTGAAGAATTGTACATAGAGTCCGATGAAGAAGGAAACGATATCGCCGTTGTACAAACCGCCTTTGAAGATTTTGGTAAGATGCAGAAGTCGCTTGAAGATCTTGGTGTAGAAATGAAAAGTGCAAAATTAGAAAGGATTGCATTGTCCACTGCGCCAATTTCAGAAGAACAAGCTGTAGATGTATTTAAATTAATTGATAAACTGGAAGAAGATGATGACGTTCAAGCGGTTTATCACAACATGGCTGAATAATTAAACTTTACCAAAATGTAGAGGCAACAATATTGCTTATAGAAAAGAAGCCGCTCATTAAATTAATGAAGCGGCTTCTTTATGTAAAGATACTAGTTTTAGGAGATTACCTTGGACCTGTGTAGGTTAAGGTATCTGTTGCAATCCTACTTGTTGGGCTAACATTCCATTTAAACGATAAGTAAAATGTTTTTGTCGCCGGGTCATAGCGATTGTCGTATCCGGGAACATTACCTAAGTCTGCTCTGTCTTTACTCCTCATTGTTACTTTGTTGGTAGCCGGGTCAACATTGATGGTTAATCCACCAATTCCGCCAACACCTGATCCATTAGACCAAACAGGATTTGGAAAGTTCAATCCGTTTGCGCCATTTGTTTCAAGATCACTAGTTAAACCTTTGAAGTTTCCAGTTAACGCCGGATCTCCTTCTCTGAAAATATATCCTTTGTAGGAATATTTGCCATCATATCTATTTTTTACCGCAACCCGCACGACTAAAGAAGCAAAGTTCTTACTAATAACTTCACCCGATGCATCTGTGATCGTAACCGGAATGCCATACGTAAAGTTTGGATCCAATAAGTTTGATACAATGGATACTGGAACTTGAACCCGACGTTGTCCTGCAGGAATGGTGACTGTGGTCGGCATTGAATAAGCCGCCGCAGGCATCAACGCAGTTGAATCATCCACTGAATGAGCCGCATTGAAGTTATCGATCAATGCAGGGCTAGGACTCAATGTTACCGTGATGTCGGTACTCTTAGTAGATGATGCCGCATAATTAACGTAGAAGATGTACTTACTTGGCGTGTCACTTTGGCTAATTGAAGTTGATAGCGAGTTTACGCTGCCGTCACCCATCGGCGAAACTACAGGGAGCTCAACAACCGGAGTGGTTGCTGAAAAATCTGGCTGTAAGTTTTTGTTTTTTAGGCAAGAGGATAGTGCAACCACACAAAGGGCTGGTACGATCCATTTTAATATATTTTTGTTTTTCATTTTCTCTTTCTTAATTATTTAACATCCCAGAATATCCTGGAGGTAAATTGGTTAATCGTACCTTCTGCAGTAACATTTGCCGTATTGGTATTGTATTCACGTTGTGGATACAACATTCTCACCGGAATTTTCCTGGTCGTCACGGTAGATGCAATTGAGATTGGCATATCGGCAGGAAGCTCTAAGCGTCTGTAATCGGTCCATGGTTCAATGTCGTTTGTTCCATTCATTGCAGCCCACTTTTGTTTGATGATTAGTTCAATTTTGTTTGCACTTCCATCCCAATTTGCTACAGCCTGCTCAGCAAGATAGGTCGTTGCCTCTTCTTCGGTTAACCCCAAGTAAACAAAGTTAGCAGTCACAGCTGCCTCATAAAGTGCTTTGGCATCGCCAGAAATATAACCTCTTTGAGCAGCCTCAGCCTGGATGAACAAACTTTCGAAGTCTGTTAAAATCGGCTGATCCTGATTGTAAGATTTTAGAATGCCTTTTCCAATACCGGAAACTGTAGCTAAAATCTGTGTTGAGCCGACTTCTTGTCCCCACTGCAAACTTACATAACCACTTCCAGCGTCGTCATTTATTTGCGTGTAGAACTTTCCTAAGCGTGGATCACTGTTATCTTTCAAAAAGTTCATCCCATAGTTACTGGCAAGCATATAGCCATGGTAAGCGGTTTTTTGACCATCAACCTGATAACCGTAAACTGCCCAAAATGGATTTTGCTTTCCTGAAGTGTTTAGGTAACCTGGCTGATTTGCGATACCTTCTCCCGTTCCAATATACCCGAAACCGTTAGCATCAATTTTAGCGATCTCAGCTTTAATGTAGGCTTCCCTTCCAGGCATTTCAGATTGTCGCAGCAATATTCTTAATTTAAGAGTATTTGCAAATTTACCCCATTTCGTTAGGTCGCCTTTTGCGTAAATGTCTGCAGGAGCGTCAGCAGAAGCAACAGTAGCCGTTTTGAATAAGGTTGCTGCAGTATCCAATTGTTTCGCAAGATCTTCATAAATGTCCTGAGCCTTATCATACTTAGGTGTAAGGAAGGTCACCGACTGGGACGCTTGAGAGTAAGGCACATTGTTGTAAAAGTCAACCAGGTACTGGTAGTCCCATGCTTTCATTGTTTTTGCTACGCCAACGAAGAAGCTTTGTCCAGATTGCTTAGCCTGGCTTTCCAGGTAAGTGTAGTCGGCAAGGTTGTCGTACAGATTTCCCCACAAAGCAGTGGATCCGTTCCAGTTTGTTGTAAAATTGTAAGAACGCTCTTCGTACCATCCTGATACACCTCCGGGTGTCATCCAGTAGTTCATCCATAATGCACTAAAGCTATAGAAGGTGGAACCGCCGGTTGTATATGCCGCAGTGTTGTTTAGTGCACCAGTCATTATCAAGGCCGGCTTGACAGAGGTAGCAGCGTTTGGATTTTCGTTGATGTCTAAAAAATCTTTCTTACATGCCCCAAGCAACAGTGCGGAAGCTGTAAATAAATATATGAGTTTCTTTTTCATGTCTTTTCGTGTTCTTTTAGAAGCCTATTGTTGCAGTAAAACCATAGATGCGTGTAGGAGGAGTTTGGTTAAGGTTGTTTACACCTTGTGCATTTCCTGTACCTACATTGATTTCAGGGTCAGTATAGATATTATCACTAGCTCTGAAC
>JAQBOT010000230.1 GCA_028287885.1 Pedobacter sp. | reverse complement strand
ATCGGGCTGGAAGAATTATCGATCAGCTTGAAGCAGCCGGTGTTGTTGGACCTTTCGAAGGTAGTAAGGCCAGGGAAGTTTTACTACCCGATGACTATGCTTTGGAACAGTTCTTGAACAACCTGGACCAGAAAAACTAAATTTTTCATGAGAAAGTTATTATCAAGTATACTGTTAACTATTGTTCTATATTCTTCCGTATGCGCTCAAACTGATCCAAAGGCAAAGGCGATTTTAGCTGAAGTAAGTAAGAAGTACCGCTCCTATAAGACAATAAAAAGCAATTTCACATTTGCCGTAGCGAATAAGCAGGCTAACGTTAACGAAAGTCAAAAAGGCATTCTGTACGTTAATGCGGCTGCAAACAAGTACAAAGTATCCATGTCTGATAAGGATTTAATTAGCGACGGAAAGACACAATGGACTTACTTGAAAAACGACAAAGAGGTTCAGGTGAGCGATGCGGCGAGTAACGATGACGCATTGAACCCAGCAAGGGTGTTTACTATGTACGAAAAGGGCTTTAAATACCTGTACATAGGGGAGCGCAAGGTTGGTGCAAAAGTTTATCAGATGATTGACCTATCGCCGTTAGATACAAAGAAGCCTTATTTTAAAATTCGGCTTAGTATAGATAAAGCTGCCAAGCAAATAGCTAGTGTGTTGATCTTCGACAAAAACGGAAGTAATTACACTTATAACATAACGGCGTTTTCAGCCGCAACGGCAGTCCCAGAATCTACGTTCGCGTTTGATGCCAAGAAATATCCTGGTGTAGAAGTAGTAGATTTACGATAAACTAAAGCGCAGCGCAATTTGAAAATAACATTCTTAGGCACCGGAACATCTCAGGGGATACCTGTAATCACTTGCACTTGTCAAGTTTGTACTTCGGCTGACCCGAAGAATAACCGTCTAAGAACGTCTGTGATGATTGAAACTGACGATAAAAGTTTTGTAATTGACAGCGGCCCAGATTTCCGGTATCAGATGCTTAGGGAAGGTGTTAAGAACTTGGATGCCATCTTGTTCACGCATGAACATAAAGATCACATTGCCGGCTTGGATGACATCCGACCGTTCAATTACATGCTAAATAAAGACATTGACGTTTACGCAACAAGACGGGTGCAAGATGCATTAAAACGAGAATTTGCTTATATATTCTCTGACGTACCTTATTTCGGGCTCCCGAGAATTGTTCTTCATACGATTCAGGATAAACCTTTTTTTATTGGTGAAACACAGGTTACACCAATTGATGTGATGCATTACAAGCTGCCTATACTCGGTTTCAGAGTTAAGGATTTCACCTACATCACCGACGCAAAGACCATAACACAGACATCAATTGAGCAAATTAAGGGTACAAAGATTTTGGTTGTCAATGCACTGCAGCGGGAAGATCACATCTCTCACTTTAGCTTAGAAGAGGCGCTTGAGTTCGCTGCCTTGATCAAGGCAGACATAACTTATCTTACACATGTCAGCCACAACCTCGGCCTGCATGATGAGGTTGAAAAACATTTGCCGGATAACATCAAGCTTGCTTACGATGGCTTGGTCCTCAAAATATAATGTTGTGAAACAATAATGTATTTACGCTGTTGTTTATTTACCAAATCATAAGCTATGGCAAACGTACACAACCAACCAAAGAGCAACAACTGGATCATCTGGCTAATTGTTATTTTGATTCTAATTTTAATTGGGTTTTATTTCTTCAGCCATAGGAACACAGAGGTAACTGCCGAGGCGGCAAGTGACTCATCTACAATAGAAAGTACGATCAATAACAACTGGACCGGAGTGGAAGATGTGCCGGAACAGAACTACGATGGCTTAAATGATGCTGAAACATCTACGAGAGGAAATGATCAGTATGCGGTATACAGTGTTGATGAAACGGTCTTGTTTGATGTCGGTAAAAGCACAATTAAACCGGGTGCGGAAAACAGACTAAAAAGTATAGTTGGTTCTGCCGAGAAGCGATTCCCAAAAGGAGATATCCGCATTTACGGCTACACAGATTCGACTGGAAACGCTGCTGAAAACAAGTCGCTCGCGCAGAGCAGAGCCGAAGCAGTTCGAGACTGGATGTTGAAAAACGGCAACATTCAAGCTTCCAGAATTACCATTAACCCAGTAGGTGAACAGCGTCCAGTCGCATCAAATGCAACAGATGCGGGTCGTAAGAAGAACCGTCGAGTGGAAATAGCCGTTAGGAAGAAACAATAAAGTACGCACATTTTCTCGAAACTTCGTTCAGTCAAATAATTAGTAAATGGGACCAGATCTTTTAACTTAGTGTTATGAGATTTAAAGGCACACTTATATTCTTGTGTTTATTTTTCCTAATTACTTCGGCTAAATCCCAGAATGTCTCGAATGAAGGTTTTGATTTTTGGGCAGTGTTTCCGACCCATGTTCCGAATCAGCGGAACTACGCTCAAATGTCGATCTATATCACTTCGAAGAACGCCAGCTCCGGAACTATATCTGTTGGGACTGCAAGCTATCCATTCAGTGTTGGGGCTAACCAGATCATCGAAATCCCAATAGATTATGGACAAGCATACATAAATGACACTGAAGCCGGCTCTGTAATCAACAATAAGTCTATTCACATTGTAGTTAGTCCTGGCCAGCAGAAGGTGGCTTGTTTTGCTTTTATCTCAGCCAGCGCTCGATCAGAAGCATATTTAGTTCTGCCGACCTCAGCCATGGGACAAGACTATTACGCATTTAGCGCTGAAGGAATAGGGGCAGACCGGGGTTTGCTTGATATAATGGACGGGAAGCACTACATCATCATTGTAGCAACTGAGGCCAATACAACCGTAAACATTAGAAAGAAAGACAATACCCAGTTGCAGGTTGTACTACCTAAAGTTGGAGACATGTATGAACTGCTTGACAACAGGGATATATCTGGTACGGAGATAAAAACCCTGGCATGTAAAAAGGTCGCTGTATTTTCTGGGCATTCGGGTATTGCATTCAATTTTGCACATCCAACTACGAGTTACGATCCATTAATACAACAACTTTACCCCATTGAAAGCTGGGGTAAAGTGTATGGAATCATTCCTTTTAAAGACAGAAATTACTTTTATAAAGTAATAGCGGCAGAAACAAACACCCATGTTTCCATCAACGGTACTGAGGTTGCTGTACTAAACGCTGGCGAAACCTTTATTCCTGCTACGTTGCCCTTGGTTGCGCCTCTAATGTTAACCAGCGATCACCCGGTTTCGGTGGCTCAATTTGCTTATTCTGAATCTGACCTTTCTAGCGATCCAAAGAGCGACCTGCTAGGAGATCCTGATATGGTGATATTAAATCCAGAAGAGTACAACATAAAGCAAATTACGCTCTTTGCCTCCTTCAACCGAACAACGGAATTTTATCTGAACGTCTTCATGAGGACTTCCGCAGTTTCAACTTTCCAGATCAACGGTTCAAAGCCTGCCGGGATCTGGAGACCAATGACTTCCAATCCTGAATATTCATATCAACAGGTGTCCTTCAGTTCTTCTAGCCTATCACAACCTAGTTTAACACTGACCGCTGATGAAGGCTTTAACGCGGTAGCCTATGGATTTGGGGAGTTTGAATCTTATGCCTACTCGGCAGGTACCAACCTCGCAGTAAACAATGCTTTAAAGTTGACAAATGTAAATGCTGGGGTTACCGCAGAAGATGCTTGCATCAATGAGCCTTTGTCTATAAAGGTGGTTTTGCCAAATCCGGTCACTTCCTTGAACTGGAAGTTCGAAGATCCTTCCCAAGACTTCCTTGACTCGAATCCGCAAGGTACAGTCGTTACAAATGCGGATGGCACAACAAGTTATGAATATATATACCCAAAAGGCAATGTGCTATTTTCAAGCCTCGGACTGCATCAGATTCGCGTAGAGGCTGTGATAGTGCCAGGCCTAAATCCTTGTGCAGATCTAAATGGAACAATCACATATGCTTACGATTTTGAAATTCAAACTACTCAGATAACTGTTCCGGAGGTCGTTGAGATTCTAAAGGGAGGGACGGCGCGAATTGGTGCAACTTCAAATAACTCAAAATTAACCTACCAATGGAGTCCGGCTTCAGGTCTGAGCGACCCAAAGATCCTTGATCCGGATGTTTCTGTAGAAAACACAACGCTGTATACACTAACTGCAACCTCGGAGCTTGGTTGTGTTGTTTCGAAGAATGTGTTAGTAAAAGTTTCAGATTCATTTAACGTACCAAACACGTTTTCTCCAAACGGTGATGGTGTAAATGACGTTTGGAATTTAAGATTACTTGATACCTATCGGGATTCTCAAGTAGAAATTTTCAGCCGATACGGGCAGAAAGTATTCTC